>NZ_JTLD01000036.1 GCF_000798815.1 Alistipes sp. ZOR0009
TTAAGCCACATTGTAGCGGCTTGCTGCAGGCTTAATACTCCATTAAGCCATATTGTAGCCGCTACAGGCTGACCTCTAGTGCCATTCTGCAGCTTTTTTACGAGTCGCTGCCTGCTTACAGGAGTGGCAAAGGTAGGGTGGAATACTGTAGGCCGCTCTGCTAGGTGGCGAGGCTAGCCGCAGGGTGTGTCCCTCCTTTTTTGAGCATCGCTACGGTGGTATGCGCATCTTTTAATTCTGAAATTTATTTTATAAATTTGAGATGTAGGCTATTAGCAGCCGCCTCTTTTTGTGGAAATGCTGCTGTAGGCTTTGCTGGTATATACTCTAAACTTATTCGAATATGCCATCACCACCCAGAATCCCTCGGCTATTTGCCGATTTTCGCGGATACATCAATCTAACGGCTAGCTATCTTTTCGAGGATACGCCCGAGCCGAACTACCTGAGGTTAAATATTTCGGAGGAGGAGGCTACCACCTGGCGCCAATTTGCCGAGCAGTGGAATCCGCTTTACTCGTTGTACATCGATAAGCATCGCAGCCGTACTGCCAACGTCAGAGCCGAGCTGCTGAGTATTATGAATAGCGCTATTAGCTTTGATAGGAGCTGCCACTTTCTCGATCGGATTGGCAGCTCACCCAACACCACCATCCGCGATGTGGAGATATTCAACATTCGTAAGGGGCTGCTACAGAAAAGGGTGTACACCAAACCGACCTCTGCCATAAGCGAGCTGGTTATGGTGGTGATGCAGCCCATTGGCGGTGGCACAATGAGGGTTCGATGCTTTGGTGGTTCCGCACGACGGGCAGCCATACTAAAGCCAGCCAGCTGTGTTCAGTATTGCTACAAGGTAGGTGATACGCCTCCCGAGGAGCCTCTTGAAGAGTGGAATTCAACCGCGTTCTCCACCAAGGCGTCGTTTACACTCCATCTAGGTGCGCAGCACTTTGGGAAGATGCTGTACATCCATCTGCGCTGGTATAGCACCCGGCATCCCCATCTTTCAGGTCCGTGGAGCAGCCAGTATATGACGGTTATCCTATAGGCGGTGTTGCCTTTTATTATCGGAATGCCTGCGGAAGACAAATAGCCTGGTTGGCATGGGGAGATTTCTGTTTTGGTAATTCTTAACATTCGGAATTGTTCCAGAATGCTAGCTTTGCAGGCTACTGATGGGATACCTTAGGAGACATATTATTTTACGATTTACGGCATTGCTGCTAGCGATGCACGTACTTAACTTTAGTGTGGACTCTCCCGATCTTTATCCCGACTGCTTTGCCGAAGATCTTTCGCTAAACGACATGGAAAGTATTGTCGAAATAGTGATGGAAAAGGTGCTTCATATCGACAATGCCATTCCGGAGCACGACGAGCCAGATGATAATGGCTCTATTAGTGTAGATCTCCAATACTACGTGCTCGAAGCGCCTGTTACTGTTGCTTTAGTTTCGTCGTATACCGAGTATGTCTACCCTATTAGCTGGTCGGAGTCGTGCAAGAGCCAGTATAGCCATAATATAATTCCCCCTCCTCCCAAAGCATAGCGCTCTCTTAGCAGGTGCCTTAACCTGTCGGTATATATCGGCATGGTAGGGTACTCTATTGTCCAAACTTTCAGTACAACATCTAAGAAATTTATTGTAACAATGAAGTGCTATGCATTGCTATTGAGCTGCTGTGCCTTTACATTTCTGGCATCTTGCTCGTCAAAGACGTCGGTAAAGAGCGATAGCAGGTTTAAGGTGGTAACCCCTTCGGTTATCGATACGGTTTATGAGAAAGAGTATGTTGCCCAGGTAAGCGCGCTGGCTAATGTGGAGGTTCGTGCGCGCATTAAGGGTATTATTGAGCGGGTTTATGTAGACGAGGGGCAGCATGTGGCCAAGGGGGCGCTGTTGTTTACCATCAGCAGCAGCCAGTATCGGCAGGAGCTGCTAAAGGCAAAAGCGGTGCTGAAGAGCGCGCAGGCCGATCTTCGAGCTGTAGAGATAGAGCTGGATGGTACCCGTAAGCTGGTAGACCGGAAGGTGGTGTCTGACGCAGAAATGGAGATGGCCAAGGCAAGGTGCGAGGCGGCCAAAGCTAAGGTTTCCGAGGCACAGGCCGATTGGGAGCAAGCCGCTCTGAACCTATCCTATACTCAGGTTAGAGCTCCTTTTGATGGAGCCATCAATCGGATACCAAACAAACTAGGAAGCTTGGTAGAGGAGGGGGCTATGTTAACCACCATCTCCAACAGCAGCGCTATGCTGGTGTACTTTAACCTGTCGGAAAAGGAGTATCTGGAGTATGCTGCCGCAAAGGATAGGGGGCAGAACAAGGTGGTTACGCTTATGCTGGCTAACAACACTCTTTATGGGCATAAGGGCGTGGTGGAAACCACCGAAAGCGAGTTTGATAGAGGAACGGGGAATATTGCTTTCCGTGCCCGCTTTCCCAATCCCGAGCACATCTTGAAGCACGGAAGCAGCGGAAAGGTAGTGGTGAAAAATGAGCTTAAGCATGCGCTGGTAGTTCCCAAGAAGTCTACCTTCGAAATACAAGGGAATACCTACGTCTATTTGGTAGATGCAGATAGTAGGGTAAGGCTGCAAAAGATAACGCCGATGGTTAGCCTAGCCCACCTATATGTCATTCGTGATGGGGTTTCGCTTCGTGATCGGTTTATCTACGAAGGTATTCAGCAGGTGAAGGAGGGGGATAGAATAAATCCCGAGGTGGTAACCTTGGCCCATGCCTTATAAAGTAGGAGGAGTGTATGGTAGCAAAATTTATACGCCGTCCGGTGCTTTCGATGGTTATAGCCATCGTTATCATGCTTCTTGGCCTGCTGGCGATATCCCAATCGTCGGTAGAGCAGTTTCCTGAAATTGCACCTCCCGAAGTTAACGTCACGGCTCAATACCCTGGAGCCAATGCCGAAGTGCTAACCAAAACTGTTGTAAGGCCGTTGGAGCGCGCCATCAATGGGGTGGCAGGGCTGAAGTACATGATCTCTACAGCGGGTAACGACGGGACGGCAATCTTACAGATGCGATTTCAGACGGGTACCGATCCCGAGATGGCCGCCGTTAACGTGCAGAACCGGGTGTCTACAGTTGTGGGAGAGCTGCCTGCCGAGGTACGGCAGAACGGATTGGAGGTAAAGAAGGAGGTGAACAGCATGCTGATGTACCTTAACATCAGTAGCAACGATCCTTCGCTCGACGAGAAGTTTCTCTACAACTTTGCCCAGATAAATATCTACGACGAGCTTAAGCGCATCGATGGTGTGGGCTTCATTGACGTGATGGGGCAGCGCGAGTATGCCATAAGGGTATGGCTTAAGCCCGATAGGCTGACGGCCTACAACCTATCGGCCAATGAGGTGCTGGAGGCGCTGCAGGCGCAGAACGTGGAGGCTGCTCCTGGTCAGCTAGGAGAGAGCTCCGACAAGCATCCGCAGGCAATGCAGTTTGCGCTGCGCTATACGGGTAAGTTTACCGACGAGAAGCAGTATGGCAATATCGTCGTAAAGTCTGATTCCGATGGGCGCATTGTGAGGCTAAAGGATATTGCCGATGTGGAACTCAGTACGGCTTTTTTTGACGTGAAGGCCAAGAAGGATGGTCGCCCTGCGGCATCGATACTGCTTAAGCAGCTTCCTGGCTCTAACGCCTCCGACGTGATAAAGAAGGTGAAGGCTCGCATGTCGGTGCTGAAGAAGGATACGTTCCTTCCGGGAATGGATTACAGCATCGGCTACGACGTGTCGCAGTTTTTGGAGGCATCCATACACGAGGTGATTAAGACGCTGGCTATTGCCTTTGTGCTGGTCTCGTTGGTGGTATTCCTCTTTCTGCAGAATTTTCGATCGACCCTGATTCCTACCCTAGCCATACCGGTATCGCTGGTTGGCACCTTCTTCTTTATGCCCTACTTTGGGCTATCCATTAATATGATTACGCTTTTTGCGCTGGTGCTGGCTATCGGAGTGGTGGTTGATGATGCCATCGTGGTGGTCGAGGCTGTTCATACTAAAATGGAGCGGTTGGGTGTTGGTCCTTTGGAGGCAACAACAGCTGCCATGCGCGAAATAACGGGCGCGATTGTCTCCATGACGCTGGTTATGGTGGCGTTTTTTATCCCGGTGTCCTTTATGGGAGGGCCTGTAGGGATGTTTTACCGCCAGTTTGCCATCACTATGGGCATCTCGGTGATTATATCATGTATTACCGCGTTAACCCTTTCGCCTGCGCTTTGTGCCCTTATCCTAAGGCCTGTGAGAAAAGCTAGCCGTACGCCAAAAGGATTTGTTGGTCGCCTGCTCGCGGGTTTCGAGCGCTGGTACCAGCAGATCGAGCTAAGGTATCGTAGGATTGTGGAGCTAATTGTTAACCGTAGGATGGTAACCTTTGGGGTGCTCATCGCTTTCGCATTGGGCACTTGGGGGCTTTCGGCCATCACTCCAACGGGATTTATACCGGGTGAGGATCAGGGAACAATCTACTGCTCCATAACGCTGCCCCGTGCAGCCACCATCGAGCGTACAGAGAAGGTGGTTGATCAGGTGCAGCAGATTGCCAACGGGATAGATGGCGTAGAATCGGTTTCGTCGCTGGCTGGGCAGAATATCATGGTGGATGGTACTGGTCCTATATATGGAACTCTAATTATCAACCTCGATAGCTGGAGCAGGCGTAAGCATTCGGCTGACGATATTATTGCAGAGCTCTACGCGAAAACGCGCCACATTAAGTCGGGCGAAGTAGAGTTCTTTGCACCACCGCCAGTATCGGGCTACACTAGTGCAGGAGGCTTTGAATTTTACTTGCAGGATAAGTCGGGGAAGGACGATCAGAACGAAATGCAGCGCGTTACCGATCATTTCATCGAAATGCTAAGGCAGCGACCCGAGATACAGTCGGCCGTAACCATCTTCGACGCCAACTTTCCGCAATATCTGATAAACGTAGACTACGAGAAGGCCGCGCAGAAGGGGGTAACCGTGGAGGCTGCCATGGGAAATCTGCAAACCCTTATTGGGGGGGAGTACGCATCCAACTTTGTGCGCTTTGGCAAGATGTTTAAGGTTATGGTGCAGGCCGATCAGCTGTATCGTGTTACTCCCGAGGATGTGCTTAAGCTTAACGTCAAAAACGATGCGGGATTAATGGTACCCTACTCGTCGTTTGTTACGCTCGGGCGAACTTATGGACCCGAAAAGATAATGCGCTACAACATGTACACCGCAGCCCAAATTACGGGCGATGCCGCACCGGGTTATAGTACGGGCGATGTTATAAAGGCAATTCAGGAGGTTGCCCAAGCATCGTTACCCAAGGGCTATGGCTTCGAATGGTCGGGTATAACGCTCGATGAGGTAACCTCGGGTGGTAAAGGTATGCTCATATTTCTAGTGTCGATACTGTTCATCTACTTGGTGCTGGCAGCACAGTACGAGAGTTTCCTACTTCCGTTTCCTGTGCTGCTGTTCTTGCCGCTTGGGATGTTTGGCTCGTTTGCCTTTCTGGTTCTTCTAGGGCTAGAGAACAATATTTACGCGCAGATTGCCCTTCTGATGCTTATCGGGATTCTCGGTAAAAATGCAATTTTAATAGTGGAGTATGCCGTGCAACGCCGTTGTGTAGGCCGTACAATCGTTCAGTCTGCCGTCGAGGCGGTGTCTGTCCGCTTACGGCCTATTCTTATGACCTCTTTTTCCTTCGTTGCGGGGTTAGTCCCGCTTATTTTTGCAGCAGGCGTGGGCGCAAATGGTAATAGGACAATTGGTTCTGCAGCTGCAGGGGGGATGATTTTTGGAACTGTATTGGGGGTTCTGCTCATCCCTGGTTTGTACGTTGTCTTTGCCGTATTCTCCGAAAAGATTAGTAAAAAAAAGGCGAGAACGAGCTCGCAGCTTACCGAAAAACAAGAAGAATATGAAGAGGTTTTTTAGACGATTAGGGGTGCTAGCGGCTCTACTAGCGGTTTTGGGTGGCTGCAAGACGTTAAGCACCAACCTGAGCATTCCCCAGCAGCGCATCCCCTTATCTTACCAGCAGGAACACGCAGATAGCGCTAACATTGCGCGCATTGAGTGGCGGCAGTACTTTTCCGATTCGATGCTGCTGCAGCTTATCGATACTGCGCTTGCCAATAGCATGGATCTACAGGTGGCATTTCAGCGCGTTGAGGCTTCACGTTGGCTCGTTAAGGGAGCATCGGGAGCAATGTTGCCCCAGGTGTCGGCTGATATATCAGGTGGTGTTAGCCGATTTGGACTTTATACAAGTGATGGAGCGGGTAATGCAAATTCTGAAATTGCTCCCGGGAAGCAGACCCCAAAGCATCTTCCCGATTACCGTATAGGGCTGACATCGACATGGGAGGTGGCTGCATGGGGAAAGTTGCGCAACCAGCGGAAGGCGGCAGTTGCTAGGTATCTATCTACTGCCGAGGGGGTAAACTTGGTTATTACCTCGCTTATTGCCGATGTGGCCGAAGCCTACTACGAGCTGCTTGCGCTAGATAATGAGCTCGATATTATACGGCAGGCTGCCGCAAAAAATGAGGAGGCTCTCGAAATTGCGGTAATCCAAAAGCAGGTAGGGCGTGCTAACGAGCTGGCCGTACAGCAGCTAAAGGTGCAGCAGATTGGATCTCAGGTGATGGAAAAGGAGAAGCAGCAACAGCGCGTGGAGACAGAGAACCGACTTAATTTTTTACTAGGACGGTTTCCTAAGCCCATAGCGTGCTGTAAGGAGATGCTTTTCAGCGAACTTCCGCACCAAATTGCGGTAGGCTTGCCCATGCAGCTCCTTCTTAACCGACCAGATATTCGTGAGGCGGAGCTCCAAGTAAAAGCTGCGCAGTTTGATTTAAAGGCGGCTCGGGCTGCATTCTTCCCCTCATTGAATATCTCGGCAAGTTACGGGCTTAATGCATACAGCATGGGCTATCTGTTTAAGTCGCCAGCATCACTTGCGTACTCTATTCTTGGTGGACTATCCCTCCCGCTGATGAACAGGAGCGCACTTAAGGCTGAGTTTGGCATAGCAAAGTCAAATCAGCTAGAGGCAATGTACGTCTACCAAAAGACAATCCTTAATGGGTATATCGAGGTAGTTAATCAGCTCTCTAATATTGATATGTTGAGGCAAGTAGGCTCTCTCAAAAAACAGGAGTGCATGGCTATAAATCAGTCAATAGAAACCTCAATCGACCTATTTAAAACCGCTAAAGCTAGCTATTTGGATGTGCTGATGGCGCAACAAAATGCGCTGAATGCAAATCTCGAAATGATCTCGACCTACAAGCAGCAGAGGATTGCCGCTGTTGGCATGTATAAGGCGTTAGGAGGAGGGTGGAAGTAGAGGAGAATTAATTGGATGGTAAATGCTGGAGGTTGCCCGTTATTGGGCAACCTCCTTTTTTTAGAAATACGCAGGCATGCGCGTAAGAGCATCTGTTTTATTACCCTAACCATGCAGATAGCATAGAAAGAGGCGAGTCGGTTACGGTTCGCCTCTCCACTTTTCCGAACATTTTAATACCTTAAGGCCGGCTTACGTAGGCTTTGCTATAGATTGAAGATTTAACTATTCGTTACTGCTATGAAAAGAAAAGTTGTAAAGACGCTATTGTGGCTCTCGTTAGGGGTGCTATGGGTGGTGTTTGTTAGGATAGGGGATAGGAATGGCATAAAAATCGCCGATTTTATTCCGCTGGCAGGGATTGCTGCTGCTTTGATTTTTGATAGCGTTAGGGATATCCAAAAGCGGCGGATGGATATTCGAAAACGGGTTTTGGCGATAAACGACGGTAGAACGTTTGCCTACGACAATATCCTTATTTCAAAGAGCGAGGATAACGACCGTGCGATTAAGGTTAGAAACGATTTATTTTGGATTGACCTAAAGGACGGTAGTGCTATCGACGAGCGTAAGCTGCTAGATTCGCTAGTTGCAGACTTTAGGAGGCTATCGCGCGAGAATTCATCCTTCCGAAAGGTAATGGCAGATCGGCTTATTGAGTTTTCGCTGGTGGATAATGTCAGCTTAGAGGGAAAGATATTAGCACAAAAAAGTATGGCTTTTAGCGATATTTGTCGGTAGGCCGCTGTTGCTACAGCTGCCCTTGTCAGCTGCCGATAAATGGTGTAGCATCTGGCCGTATGGCGCATTGTCCTGCAGCATCTGCCGTAACCTGCTAGTCGCTTAGGGAGATGGGTGCGCCGCAGAATTAACGACAACAACTACTAAAAAATGGATAGAACTATTAGGCTACTTTCATTCGTTCTTTTACTGCTGATGCTCGCACCGCAGATGGGGCATGCGCAGGAGCAAAGGCCAGCCGCGTTGGCGGCGGGTAGGGCGGATGTGCTAACGGGGTTTAACCAAAATTTTTCGATGATGCCCTACCTGAGCCCGACCATGTGCGATAACATTCGGCAGCTTCGGCCTAGGCTGCTGCGCTATCCGGGTGGTACCGTTACCCATAGCTGGGATTGGAGGAGGGGCGTCATAACATCCCGAAAGAGTAGGGTGTCTCACCCAATTGGTGAGGTGAAAAAGCTGGCGGACTATACGGGGGCAAAGTTTGTATTTGTGCTCGATGTTTTAAATAAATCGGTAGAGGATCAGATCCAGATGCTGGCTTCGATAGAGCAGCTAGGTGTAGAAATTGCCTTTATAGAGATGGGGAACGAGCTCTACGCCCAAAACGAGGAGTACGTAGCAGCCTTCCCTAGCGGTAAGGATTACGCCTTACGGGTTAATAGCTGGATTCCAGAGCTGCGAAAGAGATTCCCAAAGGCAAAGATTGCCGCTCTGCTGCTAGGCCGAAAGGTAAGGAAGGGGAACGAAAGAATGTATAGCTGGAATAGGCAGGTGGTGGATGCTACTTTTAAAGGCGTAGATGCCTATACCTACCATATTTACATAAACCCCAATAGTACCTTCGAGCAGGAGAAGTCGGAGTTTGTGGAGGTTACTCAGAATGCTAAAACAGGAAGTAAGGAGCTGTGGATAACCGAGTATGGGAGTAATCAGGATAGGGCTAATCCGACCTACTACGTGGAGCTGGAGGCGCTATCCAACTTTATAGAATCATTTCCCAATGTTACCATTGCCCTAAACCATCAGCTTGTAGGAGGTACAAAAAACAAGCTGACGGAGGATGGTAGTCGGCTAGTAGAGGAGGGGCAGCTCTTTTTGCGACGGGCGCAAAGGTAAGCTTGTAGTAGGTAGTGGTTAGCCCGTTGGCGAGTTAACGCCTGCGCGCCTTTCTGTGGAGCTTACGACTAACCAAAAATAGGAAACCTACGGCAGTAAAGGGTAGGCATACTATTAGCACCGTCAGAAGCGACTGTCCAACCGAAAAATGGTTGGCCGTGTAGTTGTGCAGGTAGATGGGGATGGCAAATATTAGCCCAACAAGAATGAATATCACCCCGCCAAGCAGCTCCTTTTTCCAGGCCAATAGGAGAATGAGCAGCAGCACAATCGACGGGATAAGGTGTAGAAAGAAGTTGCCTAGCTGCTGTATCACGGAGTAGCGAGGATCGAAAGCGTCGAAAGCAAAGATGCTAATAAACAGGATGGATGCGATGGCAAGTAGGCGGGGTGCCCAGTAAGCAATTTTTAGTGATGCCTTCATGTTTGCTTCTATTTTATATTCTTTACCTATCTGCTTTTAACGGATAGCCTTTTAACGGATAGCCGCTTTTTATGCTAGCTGGTCTGCTGATGCCTTCTTTTATCCACTTGATGGGCCGCTAAGAAGAGCACCCCTACAAGGGTAAACGGCATGGAGGCGAGTAGGGTAATGCCAATACTTTGCAGGTAGGTATAGGTGCTAGCGTCCCAAAGCTGCATAAGTAGTATTATGCTAAAGGTGATACCTAAAAGCGTGTACACCACTCCTCCCGCGTAGCTCCATCTGCAGGCAAAAAGAAGTAGGGCTAGCAGCATAAGGCTGGGTATAAGCTCGAATACAAAGGTTCCCAGCTGCTGGCCTGTGGTTAGGGTGGGGGATGTTGGGCTGATGGTGATGGCTCCAGTAAGCAGCATGAGCGCCGCTGCTGCAGCTCGTGGTATCCAATATATAACCTTGTAGTTTCTCATGGTTAGATGGTTTAGATTCCTACTCGTATGGCTTTTCGGTTCTGCCCGTTTTTGCAATGAATTTCGATCCCATGTAATTCATATAACATTCGAGGAGCGATTTTGATTCATCGGAGGCAATGAATTTGGCTCTTTTTTTAGGGAGAACGCTGCGCCTGTTTTGGGGGAAGTGGTAAAAAAAATAGCCTTGAGCGAACTCAAGGCTAAACTATTTAATCAATCAAGCTTACCATAGTAAGGAGGTACTCCAACCAGCATAGTGTAAGGAGCTATACCGTTTGGGAATACCTACGGCTTACTAAGTCTTTTCACATAGTCGAATACATTAAGAAATGCCTTGGTAGGCTCGCGGTCTGGCTCTGCCGACTTATCGAAGTTGTCTACCATACTTTCTGCGCTACCCCAGAAGGTTACCACTATCCCTTTAAAACGCTCCTGCATGGCAGGCGATGACTCCTTTCTAAACTTTATAATATCTTGGGTTTGCAGCATCGAAACCTCGTGCTTATTCCACACGCAGGTAGCCACATTAAACCCTTTCATGGCAAAGTATATGGCCGTTTTATCGGGACGCTCGTAGTGCCAGTCGCAGATAAAAATATCTTTGGCAATAAGGTCTATGGCGCGGTGGGTGCAATTCATGCTGGCCTCCCACATGCCCATTCCTGTTTGCTGTCCATCTATTAGCCGATCTCCCCACATCCAAAGCTTTCTGTTTTTCTGGGCCAGATGGTTTCTAATAAGGTTCACCTCGCCCGCAAAAAGCTCGGCTTTATCTCTACCCGCACAGCGTGGGCACTTCTCCTCCCCCAGGTAGAAAACCTCGTCAAGTCCTGCATGAAAATCGTTTGCCTCGAATACCTCCGTCAGCTCGTCGATAAGCTCAAATACTATTTTGTGTACATCGGGATGTAGGGGGCAGTAACTTTTACAGTACAGCCCATCGCTATTGGGCCAGTCGTACTTTTCGGGCATTTTAACCCAAGGCGTTTCGTCAAACTGTGGGTAAACCTTAAGGAGCCTTTCCTCCTTCGATGCCCACGATTGGTGTCCAAGCAGGTTTATTTGCGGAACAATTTTAATTCCGTTCTTTTTACATACGCCTACGATTTTCTTAACATCCTTTTCTGTGAGGGTAGTGTCGTTTCTTAGCTCGGGATGCGTTTTGTAGGCATAGTTGTAGTCTACCCGAAGTATAAGGGTATTTACGCCTCTAGGGGCTAGCTCCTTTTCGATAAATGCTACAAATCTGTCACAGCTTTTTGCCTGTGGGGCAGCAATGCTAAGGCCTCGAATGGGCATTATGCTGTCTGTTACGCACTGAGCCTTTGCTAAAAATGGCATGGCTAGGATGGCTACGAGAGCGATAATTCTCATGGTTAAAATTAGCGGTTAGTGGAACGTTTTGAGGTATTTTTATTGGTAGTAAAGCAACCCTTTTTTGGGAGTTGTGCCTTTTATTTATACTGCCACTAAGCTAATAAGTATATAAATAACATACCAGTAGGCAAGTTCTTGTACAGGTTGGGAGGAGTGCTTGTGGTAGCTGTCATTTTGTAGCCGCTATCCTTTTATGACAAACATAGCAGGGGGGAGGATAAAGAAAAGGCCCCTAAAACTAGGAGCCTTTGTTGCTATTGTTGGTAGTTCATCTCTACTTGTTGGCCGATTTGTAGGCAAGGTTGCAAAGCTTATAAAGCAGGCGGGCACCTACGTTGGCATCCCACTCGCCCTCTTCGGCAGGAGCAACCTCTACTAGGTCGAATCCTACAATCTTACGTCCGCTTTCGGCTACCAGCTTAAGAAGGTAGATGGCCTCTTGGTACGATAGTCCGCCAGGAACAGGAGTACCTGTTGTTGGGCAGTTATCGGGAGTTAGTCCATCGATATCGAAGCTTATGTAAACGTTGCTTGGTAGCTGCTCTATTATCTGCTCGCACTGCTCATGCCAGGTCATGCCCTGAAATTTCTCCTCAGCGATTTCAAAATCGGTGAAGGGAACAACCTTAGGGTGGTTCATGGCGAAGTCGATCTCCTCTTCGCTAAAATCGCGAACGGCAACCTGTACCAGTCTATCAACCTTTGGTAGCTTGTCTAGCACGTTGTACATTATGGAAGCATGCGAGTAAGTAAACCCTTCGTAGGCAACACGTAAATCGCAGTGCGCGTCAATATGCAGAATACCTAGCCCTTCGTGCTTTTCGGATAGCGCTTTGATTAGACCGAATGGTACGCTGTGCTCTCCGCCAACAACCCCAACTATTTTTCCTTTTTCAATCCACTCCTTAGCTTCCTCGTAAACGTACTCGTTTAGTGCCTCAGAAGCGGTGTTGATTGTTTTTAGATGCTTTACAATTGCTGAAGACGTTTCCTGCTCTCCGTTTTCAAGGCGCTCGATAACATCCTCTGCCAGCTCGCGAAGCTCTGCCGATTTGGCTCGCCAGTCTTCATCTGTCGGAAGGGTTCCAATGCCAACCTTCCAGGCATCCTTTACAAAAGGATCGTACAGGTCTAGCTGAGGAGAGGCGTCTAGTATTGCCTGTGGTCCATCTGCTGTTCCGGGTGCGTACGATGTGGTCACATCCCAAGGTACTGATAGAAGAACTACGTTCGATTCTTCGGGGGTGTAGGGAAGTGCGAAATAGTTGCCGTTGGGCATTCCAACGCCGTTGGGGTTAAACTCCATAATTAAAGTTCGTTTAGCATTCGTTTTACATAGTTAGGTAGTGCGAATGCTGCACGGTGTACCGCTGCGTTGTAGTAGTTTAGCAGGTGGTTCGTACCGAAGCGTTCAGCACATTCATCTTCAACTTTGGTTACGTCAACCTCGCCCTTGGTTGCGAGCTGAAAGCTCCAAGTTCCCGATGGGTAGGTTGGTATGTGAAATAGAAGAGTCTTCACGGTTTCCTTGCTGAATACCTCCTTTAGGCAGACGTTCAGCTCGGCAAAGGCGTGGCTGTTGAATAGCGGAGACTCGGCCTGCGTTACCAGAATTCCGGTAGGGGTAAGCGCGCGGCGGCAGTTTTCGTAGAATCCTTTCGAGAAGAGTCCTTCTGCAGGGCCTACTGGGTCTGATCCGTCTACAATTATAAGGTCGTAGCTCTCTGGCTTAGCCTCGGCCAAATACTTAATGCCATCGCCAATTATAAGGGTCAGCTTGGGGTGGTTGAAGCTGCGCGAAATGGAAGGAAGGAATTGCTTCGATGCTTCGATTACGTTTTCGTCAATTTCTACCATGGTTACCTTGTCGATAGAGGAGTGGCGTAGCACCTCTCTGATGGTACCTCCATCGCCTCCGCCAATAACTAGCACGTTTTTGATTGCACCATGCGATAGTATTGCTGGGTGGCTAATCATTTCGTGGTAGTGGGTCTCGTCCTTTTCGGTACACATTACCATGTTGTCGATGGTAAGCGCTGTTCCGTAGGCGTAGGTATCAATAATACGGGTACGCTGGAAAGGAGATGTCTTATCGTAAAGCACCTCGCCGGTGTAGCGGAGCGATAGCGCTTGGTTGTCGTCCTTATCGGTAAACCACACGTTCCGGTTGAAGGTCTCTGGGTTGACGTGCTTCTTAGCCTCCTCCCGAATGTTGTTCATGTCGAAGTCAACTCGGCTTAGAAGGTTTAACGAGCCTCTTTTCATCTCTAGGGCAGAGTAGTTGCTCGATTCGAATACCTTTTTTAGGTAGTCGAAAGAGATCCATGGGTCTACAGAATCGCCGCATGTAAATAAATCTACAGCTGCGTAGCCATATTCGGGCCAAGTATGAATGGCCAAATGGCTTTCTTGTATTACCACAACACCAGATACTCCGTAAGGAGAAAAGTGGTGAAAGGTTGAGTTGATAACGGTTGCGCCAGCTTTAGATGCTGCTTTTACCATTCCTTGCTCAATTACAAACACGTCGTTGAGGATTTCGGGATTACAGCCCATGAACTCAACTAAGATGTGCCTTCCTAATGCAGACATTACGTGGGTTTAATTAATATAACAATCGATAATTGAGCAAAGATAGCCGATTTAGCTTTTAATTCCAACCCTGTGTAGGCGCATCGTGCTATTTACAAGTTAAATGTGGTTATGTATGCTTCAGAATGGATGGGGTGGGGTGCCGGGGGATTTCTATAAAAAGAAACCGAGAGCGGTTGAGGGCTCTCGGTTATGCTACCTATTTTTTGTATATCCCGTTTTCGTTGCGGTATTGTGAGTTCGAGTACCAATCGGGGTAAAGCGTACCTCCCGACTCGGCCCAACTTTGAAACTTTAGATAGGCATCTAGGATGCTTGTCTTTTCGGTTGGATAGTCAAACTGGCTGGGGAGGTAAAGAGCCCAAGGTAGGTTGCCTGCCGTTACGTAGTATCTTCCCTGATCGGGCTTAGAGGCATCGTTAGCGGTACCAAATAGGCTGGTGTTTGCTAGCGATGTTGGCTTGGCGTTGGGCAGGTGTATCTCCACCTTTCGCTCCATGTTCTTAATTAGGAAATGGTTTAATGGCATGGAGCCAACCTCCTCGACTGCCTTTGGTGCGGCCAAGGTTATTTTGATGTTGAGGGTATCCGATTTTCCTACAGGGTTTCCTGTTATGGCGTTAAAGGTAGAACCTCCTGCTCGGTGAATCATATTTTCGGTATTGTCCCAAAGTATAACCACGGCTTTGTCCGGACCGTTTTCTGTTCCGTTGCTGTTTTCGGTAATGTAGCCTTGGCTGTTGCTATTCGATCGGGTTACCGACTTAATGTCTCCAGGTAGCAGCTTATCCAGTTGTAGGCCGAATCCGCTTTTGTACGATCCGCCTACTGCGGCAACGTAGTATTTACCAACAATATCAACAACTAGGTTACGCGCGTTGGTTACATATTTCACCTGAGCGTTTACCACTAGGTCGTTAAAGTCGTAGTCGCCAGTAGAGGGCCACAAGTCTTCGAAGGCAAAGGTGGCAAAGCCGCTCTTTGATGGGTAGTAGCTATCAAAGGCCCTATCTGGATCGCTGGGGTAGTCGTCTAGGATATCTGCCACTCCGTCGCCATCCTTGTCTATATCTTTAGGTTTTCCTATTCCTATAGGATTGCACTCCGAAATGGGAATTACGTTTGTTGCATTTTCGAGTTTAACGAATGTAGCTCCGTTGGTAAAGTTGGCCAACGATCCATTTTTTAGGGTTTCGTTTGCATCAGCCCATTCTATTGCTCCGCTAATTTTTGAGTTGCCATTAATGGTTGCGCTGCCTGTCGAAATTATGGAGTTCTGGCTGCCGCTACCTGTTATGCCAACATTGAATGTGATATCGTTTGCCTTTATCATCGACTGGTTTTGTAGGGTTAGTATGCAGGAACCATTAACCGCTATAGAGCTAGCGGCTTGCACGTAACCACTATTACAGGTGAAAGTCCCATTGTTGAAGTTTATGTTGTTATGGGATATGATTTTACATTCGTTTTTGTAAATTCTAGCAACATTAATGTTGATATTTCCATCCGCCTCTACGGTTCCGCTATTAAGAAGACCTTGGTTGAAATCTATGGTGCCCAATACGCGAATAATGCCTGTGTTGTTTACGGAGCCGTCGTTGTTGCCTGTTGTCAAGTTCTGGCCTATTGATATTTTCCCATAGTTGGTGATATTTCCATTAGGGGCAAATCCGCCGCTAAAAGACATGTTGCTGGAGTAGTTGGTTATGCTCGAACTTGACGAGTTCATGTTGAGCGACTCGAACTTGACGGTTGTATTAGGCCAAGCAACTATTTGCGAGTTGGCGTCCATACTTAAGTTTTGAACGTTTAGCGTTCCTCCCTCAGCAACCACAATGTTACAATTTGAACCTAGGGTTGCCGAAGTGATGGTAGCATTCCCACATATCCGAAGCGTTCCTCCGCCGCTCCAAAACTCAAAGTTAAGCGCTCCGTTAAAAGTCCCTGTTATGCAGTAGGTTTTCCCTCCAGTAATGGTTGCAGTTGCGCTTCCGCTTATGGAACTTTCGCAACCTGTGTTACAGTCGGGCCCCGAAATAACCACCGTTTTTTGTGATTTGGCTTTTACGGTTGATGGAATTGTGTAGCTTAAGGTATTACCGCTGATATCTTGGCTAACCGTTGTTTCTCCTCCTGTTGGGTAGGATATTTTGAGGTAAAGAGTCTTGGTTGTTACAGGAAGATTTTGTGTCAATTTGTACGGATATCCGTAGCCAACAGCTCCGCTATTTATTGGGGTTGAGCCGCTGGTTGGGTTGCTCGTATAAATACTTACCTTATAAAGTAGCCCATTGGCATTGGCATCACCCGACTGAATGTTGATGCTGACTGCACGTGTTGTTTCCCATGTAAAGGAGGAGGGGATGGTTAGCGTTTCTTCGGGATTGCTGTTTTCTTCGAAGCTGCTTTTCTTACACGATGCTGCTATTAGGGCAATGCTAAACGCGTAAATAAGAATTCTACTCCAGTAATGTCTCATTATCTCGTTATTTAATGTTGGTAATAGATCTAATGCGATGAATTTTAAACGCTAAGATTCCTTTTGAGTTCATTAATATGGGTATTGTATTACTTTTTGGGAGTAGAATTAGATATGCTAACAGATATTTCGAATGGGGAACTCTATCTTATGCGAAATCTCTGTATTTCAAATTTAACAACTCGTTAACCAGCTCTAACAAAGTCTTAACCCATCCGGGCAATAATCTGTTGTATTTTTGTAGTGTAGAAAAAGAGATTAAAGATTGAGTGGTGTTGAAAGGAACTCTTTTTCTACAAAATGAAAGTTGGCACAATTCTTGGTTTATGATTAGTAAACTTCATAATTCCAAATGAGTTCAAGCTGACAATTACTGGTTGATGCAAAGCATAAGCAGTAGCAGAATAAACGGTTTTTTCATAGATTTAGAAATGGTTAGACAAAATAAATCCCGATGTGATATCGGGATTTATTTGTTATAGGGCTTACCCTATTTGTGCGATGGTTTAAATTTGTTTGCCAGCTGCATAAGTAGGTTTGGGGCGTTTTCTTTTGCTGTTGGAATATTATCCCAAGGTATTATCGGTTGGGTTGATTCCTCTTTTTCTGTAGCTTGGCTAGTATATACGGTAAAGCTGTTGGGTAAGCTATCCTTAAAGAATACCTTCCAGTTCGAACTGTTTGTTTTACATTGGGCTATGCATAGCTCGGTATTTTGGAGCAGCGAGCAAAGCATGTCGCTAAACCGAGGAAATCCTAGCTGCTTATAGCTGAATCCTATGATAACCTCCTTTATGGCACAATCTACCGTTGATGGATTCACACCTTCAACAAAGCTATGCTTAAATTCTATATCGGCACTCATCCAGCCGATAATCTCTTTTAACTTTTCGGTGATTTCTGTAGTAGATCCGTTTGCATTAATATGCTTAACATCTCTTACTAGCCTCTTTATTCGCTCATCTTTTAGTACAAAATCGGAGACCTTATTTTTGTCGTCGTTCTTATTTTGCATGGCTACGGAGCCAGTTGGTTTAAACCCTTTGAAGCCAACTTTAAAGTTAGAAGGAGGCGTAAAGTAGACGGACAGGTCTGTTTTTTTTGTTGCATGTACCAAAAAGTCGATGAATCGGTCGTATCCTAGTGCCGATGGATCGAAGTTGGGGATGGTAGCATCAAGCAGCTCCCGAATTACCGATGGGTTTATGCCTTGCTCTAGCGATTTCTTGTACTCCTTCGAGCGGGAAATTTGCTGTATTAGATCGTTGATTTTTATCCAGATTAGATTGTTGTTGTCCGGTTCACCATTATCTTTCATCTTATCTATAAGGTGCATGTTTCTGGTGTCGGCAACGCGGATGTTTATGCGCTCGTTTTCTAGCTCAGGATCTTCTATCCAAATAAAATGATCGCAAACAGCCGAGAACATTTTGTTTGTTGCATTTTTATAGGCGCACCCAATAACCGTTTTTCCGTATTGATGTAGCTGATGAACCAGGTTGGCGTAGGCTCCATCTCCTGAAATTATTACGTAGCAGGTAATTTCGGGGTGGGTGTGGAGCACCTCCATCACATCAATGCACAGCCTTATGTCGGAAACATTTCGGAGATTCCCGCCATGCGTGCCAAAGACGGTTATTGGCTCGATATCTAAGTCTACAAGATCGTTTAATAGGAAGGAGAGTTTTGGGTTAAACCAGTTAGCGTAAGCTTTGTGCACGGCTATTCGTCCTGTCTTCTCCGTATCTAGTATTAGCCGTATGATCTCTTTAATGGAAAGTCCTTTCACGACTTTGGGGCTTATACCGTATCCTTTTGTGAGATTTTCAATGTCAATGAAAATTCCAGTGTTGTAGGGAGCGTTGGAGTTCATTGCTGGTTAAGATTTAGGTTGTTGTAAAAATGGATGATTAAATTTATGTAAAAAACATTAATTTGTCAATATTTTGTAAGAAAAAAAGGCCGCGGGCACCACCCCACGGCCAACACCTAAATCACAACCTAAGATGTGCCTCTCAGGCACAGCTTATATCTTTATCAATTACTTGATTTTACTTCTTTTCATGAGCTCGTCTATTTGACGAAGCGCTATTTTGGGATTGGCTATTACGTTGCAACCAGCCACGCAGCCTCCTTCACAGCTCATCACCTCGACAAAATTGCCGCTGCACGATTGTGGGAATGTCTTTAGCATCTTAATTTGTGCTTTATCTATTCCGTTTATGATAACTGGCTCGACCTGTGCATGAGGTGCGTATGCCTTAACGGCGTTGGTAACACCACCAGAGTAGCCAAATCCACGTGCTACGTTGGTAATATCGTTGCTTATTACCTCTTCGGTAGCATTGGCTATTTCGACACCATGAGCAACCATCATTGCCCCAAACTCTTCGAAGCTAACTACCAAATCAACGTTGGGGTCACTGTAGGCTTCGTGACGTTTTCCAGTACAGGGAGCAATCATAACAAGAACTCCATCTGGATACTTTTGGCGGGCTATTTCAGCCGTGTAGTACATTGGCGTTTTGGTATGCGATACGAATGGTTTTAGCTCCGGAATGTGCTTTTCTACCAAATTTACGTATGATGGACAGCAGGAGGTTGTCATAAATGGTGCGCCTTCTTCCAGTCGCTCAACAAGTTCTGCCGCTTCGTTTTCGGTGGTAACATCGGCTCCAAGAGCAACTTCAACCACGTCGTCAAATCCAAGCTCCTTTAATGCGCCAACAATTTTCTCCATTGGAACCTTAAACTGTCCTGCAATAGCTGGTGCTGCTAAGGCTACCACCTTTTTTTCTGACTTAAAGGCCTTGTAGATCTCCACAAAGTGGGTTTTCTCCATTATGGCCCCAAAAGGACATGCCCCAATACATTTGCCGCAGTTGATACATTTGGCTTTGTTGATATGCTCTATTCCGTGCTCATCTTTGCTAATTGCGCCTACGGGACAAGATTCCTCGCAAGGTACTGGCTGGTAGATGATGGCGTGAAATGGGCAAACTCGTTGGCAGATACCACAGTTCACGCACTTATGCGGCTCTATTGACGCCTGTCCGTTGTGGAAGTCTATTGCCTTTTTATTACAATTCATCACGCACGGACGCGCAACGCAGCCGCGGCACATGTTGGTCACTACATAGTTTGCTTTTACGCACGAGCTACAAGCTTCATCCACCACCGTTAGCATGGTGTCCGTAACCTTTTCCCTATCGAATGCTTTTCTGGCATATTCTGATAGCGAGGTAAGCTCGTCTTCTTCGTCTTCTACATTATAGCCAAGTAGCGCCATGATGCGATACTTGATTACAGCTCTATCTTTGTGGATACAGCAGCGCGATGTTTCGCTGTAGCGAGGGCGCATTTCAATCGGAATTCTATCTATTTCTTTTTCGATTGTTCCCTCGTTAAGCTGCTTCGATATTCTGGTTAGCAGCTCACGGCGAATGAGCATTGCGTTGTTGGTAACAGCCATTATTCTCCTCCTAACTCTTCCTTAATTACTTCTATAATACTAGATACCGATGCTTCTCGGATAACCTTTCCATTTACTTCTGCGTATGGCGCCTTTACGGGCTGCTCGTTGGTGCAGTACCCCAAGCAGGGAGAGCCTTTTATAAAAACTCTATCCTTTAGATTCTCGGGCAGGATATCCTGCAGTGTCCAAAGGTCTGAGCCTCCCATTACATAGCACAGCGTTCCTGTGCAAATTTTTACTGTTATCATAGCCTTAGTTGCTGTTAGTTTTGGGTTTTACTTTATATAAACTGCAGCTTTACTTCTTTCAAAAATTTTTCTTCAAGTAGCTTTACAATTCGCTTTACCACGTTTCGACGAATTTCGAGCTCTACGGGTAGATTGGGGTCTTGGTGCGCTATGTTTATTTTCGTCCCTACCACAAAATCGATAATGTCATTTTGTAGGATAAGGTTGACAATTTCCGCAGCAGGTCCCTCTCCAACTGCGTCGCCAGGGACGTAGTTTTCTAAAATCTCGGCAACCTTTCCAATTGTTAAGATCCCTTCTGTTATCAGGTCTACGCTAGGCATGCTCGATGATGGCGGTAGCCCCGATTTTCCAATATTGATATTAACCTCTATCTCCTCTCCAAATTCGCGGGCAAGTATTTGAGCGGTAGTGCCTCCACAAATTACCTTTTTGCCATTGTGCGACTTAACTATCGATGCCAAAAACCTATCTTTTTGCTCGTGAAATGGCGGTCCCGTACAAATCAACAAATGCCTAGGTTCCCTGAAGTAGACAACCGCACACGTGGTGTCATCCTTGGGAATGTAGATGTCGTTTATTTCGGCTTGACGCACAATCTTTCGGGATAATGCGGTGGCAGAACGGTTGGGCTTCCCTTTTAGCTCTTTAAGTATAAACTTTTGAACCTCTTCGTCTCCCCAGCCAAAAGGCATTTGCATGGTTCCCATTCCCGATTGGGTTACGCCATCGGAGTAAAGCACCATCCGATCTTCCTTTTTGGCATGGAAGTGGGAGCGGTACATCACCTTTTTTCTTCCGCTTTCCTCCCCAAGAACGATCGCATCCTTTTCGGGAGTGATGATTTTACCTCTTCTGATTAGCGCGTAAGATGGATTGTCATATTCAACCACATGCGTTTCTCCATCCGATTCGATATCGACGATGGTAAATGTTGCATAGCTAATCTTACGCTCGCTATCTACAGGTAGCGTTTTCATTATGGTCTGAGCAATCCTATCTATGGGCTCCTTAAGCAAGGTGTAGTTAACGGCCATTGAAGAGGTTAACGATGCTAGTACATTCGCCTTTACACCACTTCCTAGACCGTCTGATAGAACCATTACAATTCTGTTTTCCTCCTTTATTTTTTTAGTAAGGAAAACATCACCGCATACAGGCTTCCGTTTGCAGTTGTTCTGCCACATGTCTACCTCTATGAAAAATGGGCTATCCTTCACGGCTTTCGTCTATTTGGTATGCTTCCAAGATGGTATTCAGCATCGATTCTGTTTTCGATGCGTTTTCTCCAAGTAGGTAAGCTATTTTCTGTACGGTTTCAAGGTTTTCTTGAATAACCTTTTGGGTACGTTTAATAATTTCATCATTCCGAACTTCTGGGTTGATGAGGTCGCGCATAATTCCACAAACAATCTTGTGCTTCAGCACCGTAAATACGGAAACCTTTAATATTTTTCCGTCAAAACGCACGTCTCTTTCGAGGATGTCATTTCCGGTTGCTATTACAGACGAAAAAAGTTTATGGAATGGGACTAACTTTGCTGCTGCTGCACCTTCGAGTCCTGGGTTGGCCTCATAAATCATTTCGATTTCGGATCCCATCATTTTGGCAAAGCTTTTATTGGATTCGATAACCTTCATGTTTTCATCTACCAAAAGAATCCCTGATGGTATTTTTTGAAGGAGTACCGTTGCCTTATCATGGGCAACCTTGCGCATGTATGATGCGCACATGTTGCGTTCTGCTCTACCATCAAGCAGTGCAGCGGCAAAATCACGGCAGCTTTCGTAGCCGCATCCTCCGCAGTTAATTTCATCTTTAGACGAAAGTTTTCCTATTGCGCTAAGCGATTCCGTTAGATCAGCCTCGGCATGCTGCCTTTTTTGAACTGGATAAATACTGATAAAACTACGACTAATATCAATTTGTGGTGTTTCAGCAGCAGCCTTGGCATCTCTAATGAATAGCTCGGTTTGTATTTTATATCGCTTGGTAGCGGTTGAATCTTTTTCTGAGGTTCCGGGTCCATGTATACAACCTCCTGTGCAGGCCAGTAACTCTAAGAACAGTTTTTTGCGAGGATCCCAGCCTTCGATATTGTGGAGGGTTTGGCGTACGGCATCGGGTCCAGAGAAATTCATAAAGATGGCCGTGTTGGAGTCGGAATTTTGAGCAACCCCAGCCACCATTCCTCCGTCAAGCGGATATATAGCACCAAGATGGGCTACATTGGGCTCGAATGTATCTTCAGTGTCGGGAATAAGATCGAAGTCGACACCTTCTTCTTCTAGCCAACTTTTTAAATCTTCAAAAGTTAGGGCTACATCAATTATCGATGAAAAATCATCGCTTTCTCGCTTTTTTGCAATACAAGGTCCAAAAAATATTGTACGAACATCATCTCCGTACCATTCCTTAATCAACTTTCCATGTGCAAGCATTGGAGAATGAACCGGAACTATAGAATCCCTTAAATGAGGGAAATATTTACAGATGAGCTCGACAACAGAAGGGCATGCCGATGAGATGAATACGCCACTATCCTTATCTTTAATGTAGCTTGCTGTTTCCCTTGATACAACTTCTGCTCCTAAAGCGGTTTCTGATACTGCTTTAAAACCAAGCATCTTTAGCGCTTTTACTATTTTGGTAGATGAAATGTTAGGAAACTCGCTGATATAGGAAGGTGCAATGGATGCAACCACATTGTTAGAGTGACGTAAAATGGCTTGAGCCTTGCTGATGTCGTTTCGAACTTTTTTTGCTTTTGCAGGACAAATTGTAACGCAATGCCCGCAGTACATGCAGCGCTCCTCTATAATGGATGCCATTCCAAGGCCAACCTTGATAGCCTTAACAGGACATTGCCGAATGCACTTGTAGCAATCTTGGCAGTTGTTGGCTTCAGTATAGATAGGAGCAGTCTTGTTCATTGCTATGCGTTTAGCGATTTTTCAATTAACTTAATGGCCTCGGCCGCACTTACTTTTTGGTATACGATTCCGTTAATGGTAAGCGTAGGCCCGTTGCTGCAAAGGTTAGAACAAAGCTTTCCTTTGAAGTTGATTTGTTCGCTCAGGCGGTTATCCGCAATATAACTTTTGATAATCTCAAGAGAATCACGATTTCCTCTCGAGAAGCAGGAGCTACCTAGGCATATCAAAACGTCTACCTTTTTCATGCTACCTTTTTTGTTTATCAAGTAGTTCTTTTATTCTTTTTATCCCTTCAGATAGCTGGCTTACGTCCGTGGATTTTATACATAAAACCTCATCGGGAAGCGTTAAATCTATCTCTGTGGTGTTGAGGATTGCTTTGGCGCCAGCTTTTATTGCTGCACTTGCTGCGGTTTGGCTCATCTCCCTGTTGGTGGCAATAACCATTAATGTTATGTGCATACGCTCTGCGAGACTGTTGATTCTATCACAACCAAGAACCTTTACCCCCTCTATTTCGTAAGGTTCGTAGTTGCTTGACGGGTCAAATGCCGCTACTACCCTTATTCCTTGCTCTGTTAACGCTTTACTTGTAATAATTGCTTTCCCATGAGTCCGGGTACAAATGAGAAAGACTTCGCTGTAGCGTTTTACCTCCAAGTAGGTTTCTAGTACATTTATCACGTTACTTATTGGCTGTTCTTCCGTAATATTAAATACGCCAAGCAGGTGTAAGTCTTTTAGTACAACATCCTTCTTGATGCTAAGAGCAATCGCCATTTCACTGGGTGCAAAGTTTAACCTCCCTTTTACCTTCCAGTATTTTAGGAAGGTAAGATAGCGAGTTGCTCTTTTTTGGAATTCAGTATTAAGTATGTGACCTATTGTACTCATTTCTGTTTGTAAAATAACAATAGGTGTGCCATTGGTTTCAACATGTTGATTGATAGGTATGTATTTTTGTTGTTTTATTGCATTTGTTATTGTGTTATCAGTATGTGTATAAAAATAAAACAGATGTTTAATTTTGTTTGTGTTTTAAAATTAAACAGTGGTTTAAAATAGTACATATGGGTATAAAAAAAATAGGCCGAAGCCTATTTTTATGTGCATTGATTGAATTGACTAAGCTGGATGAATTGCTTCTACTGGGCAAACATCTGCACAAGTTCCACAATCGGTGCAAACTTCAGGGTCAATTTTGTACATATCACCTGCAGAGATTGCCTCAACTGGGCACTCATCAATACATGTACCGCAAGCGGTGCAGTCGTCGCTAATTTTGTAAGCCATTACTTTTAATTATTTGGTTAAACTTATAAGGGTTTACGCTTCGACAAATTTAAGTTGAATTATGGTAAAGCAAAAGTAAAACGACCAAAAAATACCAACATGTTGGTATTTTAATTTTTCGGAAGCTTTTTATTGCTAGTTCATCCGGTTTTTTATTTATCTCATCTTTTGCTAATCAGGATGTTCTATGCCAACGCCTATATTCTAACGTTGGTGGGCTACTCCTCAAGAAGCGTTTCGGCGGCGAGTACCATTGCCAAAGCTCCTGTTTTTAGGGCTTCCTCATTCGCTATAAAGCCTCCATTATGGAGTACGCCTGTCGACTCTTTTACACCTCCAACTCCAAGCCTGAAAAATACAGAAGGGTAGTTGTTGCTGATGAATCCAAAGTCTTCCGTGGTCATTCGGATATCCAAATCAATCGTATTTGCCTGTCCGATATTTTCAATAAAACAGTTGCGGAGCTTATTGGTGATGGAGGCGTTGTTAATTAAGCACGGATAGCCTTTGCGGATATCTACGATTGCGGTTGTGTTATGTGCCTTGCAGGTTTGTTCTATAATTTGAGTGATATGCTGATGCGCCTTTTCTCTCCATTCCTCGTTCATAGTTCTGAATGTTCCTTCTAGCTTTACGGAGGAGGGGATAATATTGGTGGCCCCGTTGGCAATAAACTTACCTATGGATAGCACCGATGGAATGCGCGCATCTCCTTTGCGGGCAACTACCTGCTGCAGCGCAACAACTACGCTAGATGCGGCCAAGACCGTATCGTCGAAGGTGTGAGGTAGCGCAGCATGGCCCCCTTTTCCTTTTATCTCTACATGTATTTCGTCGCCAGAGGCCATGTACATTCCAGGACGGAGTCCTACTTTCCCCGCATCTATTTCAGGAGATACGTGGAGAGCCGCAAATGCTTCTATGTTTTTGTCATTTAAAATACCCGACGAAAGAACTAGGCTGGCTCCTCCTGGGAAACTTTCTTCTCCGGGTTGAAACAGCAGGTAGATTGTTCCTTTTATGTCAGATCTAGTAGCCCAAAGTATTTTTGCTGCATATAGTAGTGTGGCAGTATGGATGTCGTGACCGCAAGCATGCATAACACCCTTTTTTAAGGAGGCAAAAGGCAGGTTGGTTTCTTCTTGGATAGGAAGTGCGTCGATATCCGCTCTAAGCCCAATGCTTTTTCCCTTTTCACCACCTTCAATGACCGCAAGAATTCCAGTTTCTGCTACTATGTTATAGGGTATACCGATCTCGTCGAGCACGCTTGCTATATATGCTGAGGTTTGGTACTCTTCGAAAGAAAGTTCGGGGTGTTGATGCAGGTGGCGCCTATGGCCTACAGCCCAATTAAAGTGGGTGTTGATATTGTGCTTTAGCAGTTCTTTGTTTATCATTGTAGAGCATTAAAAATTACAAATGCTGAAAATTGATTGCAAATCTACTTACTTTTACAAGACGATTTGTACGCTAACAGCGTTAGTAGTTAAATACGAGGGTTTCATAGGTTGTAAATGTAGCAAAATGATATAAGAATCAGCTATGAAAACCTTGCTATTACATTAAAAAATAGTTGAATATGATGAAGAAGTTTTTGTCATTAGTTGGAATTTTACCTGTTTTTGTGGGGATGGTATTTGGACAGGCTCCCAAGTCGGTGATAACTTTTACTCAAACATCTTTCGATTTTGGGCAGGTTGAAGAAAAGGGCGGGCCCGTTTCCCATTCTTTTGTGTTTACAAATACCGGAAAGGTCCCTTTGATTTTGACGAATGTAGTTTCATCTTGTGGATGTACTACACCCGAGTGGCCAAAGGCTCCAATTCTTCCAGGAAAGAAGGGGAATATCAAAGTTACTTTTGATCCATTAAATCGCCCAGGTCCAATTGATAAAACGATTACTGTATCCTCGAATGCAGCGAAGCCTTTGGTGGTTTTGTCGCTTAAAGGGGCCGTGAAGGAGAGAGCAAAAGATGTTGCTGATGAATATCCAAGAGCCATTGGAACCTTGAGAATGACAACTGCTCACCTTCCTTTTACCCGAATAAATCCGAATGATATCGTGACGAATAAGTTGGGGATTATTAATACAGGAAGCAAGGCTATTGCGGTGAAAATTTCGGGTATTCCTGCGCATTTAAAAATTGATGTTGTTCCGTCTACGCTCAAGCCAAATGAAAAGGGGAATATTGTTGTAACATACGATGCTGCAAAGAAGAACGATTGGGGTTTTGTGGTTGATAATATGACCGTGATGGTTGATGGCAAAGTGTTGGATGATAGCCGATTTACGGTAAGCGCTACAATTGAGGAGGATTACTCAAAAATGACACCTGCTGATATGGCCAATATGCCAACCGTGAAGTTTGATCAGACCACCTACGATTTTGGAAATGTTGATGAAGGTAAGCTTGTGGTTCATGAGTACCAGTTCTCAAATATAGGAAAGACAAATCTTATTATCAGAAAAATAAACACAAGCTGTGGTTGTACTTCTGTAGCTCCTAGCGGAACTGTTATAAAGGCTGGAGAGTCTGGTTCCATTAAGGTTAGCTTTGCTACCTCTGGTTATAGTAACAGGCAGGGGAAAACGGTAACCGTTTTGACAAACGATCCGAAGAATCCAACAGTAATTCTTCGTTTAACCGGGAATGTTGTATCTAAGTAGTATAGTTTGAAAGATTAGTCTTTCGTTAAAATAGCAAGAGTCTGGTGTTTTACCAGACTCTTGTCTTTTTGTGAAGAACCTAAGGTTACAATGCTAGGTTCTTTTAAGATTTCGACCGATGTTTGCTCTGTAAAAGAGTAAACATCTTACTTGCTGCGAACGTTTTATATCAGCTCTTCTTCTCAAATAGCGCTCTAAAATCGTTTCCTGTTGGATTTTGGAAAGGAGATAGCTTAAACTCTGGAAGAACAGACCACAGATGTTCAAGAATCGCCGATTTTACTTCCTCAAAGTCATTGGCGTCTTTCTTTTTCGAGAAGCAGATATATTCTACTGGTACTCCATTGTCAAGTGTTAGCTGGTAGCGAACTAGCAATGCTAAGTTTTGGTTGATTTCAGGGTTGTTTCGAAGCGATAGCTCTACATATTTTCGGAATACGCTAAGGTTTGAAGGGCGCGTTCCCATGGTGATTTCATGTTCTCCGTTGTTCTCAACCTCCTCGTTAATCGCGATATTCGCTCTTATTTCTGCAAGATATGGGCGGAGAATTGGAAACTTTTCTAAGTTTTTAAGCAGCTCATCGCTACAAAGGCGTACCGTATTAACATCTACGTAGATGGAGTTTCTGAATCGGCGTCCTTCTGCAAGTTCCATTCCTCTCCAGTTTTGAAAACTCTCGGAAACTAGCGCATAGGTGGGAATTGAGTTGATCGAAAAATCCCAGTTTTGAACCTTTACAGAGGTGAGGCTTATGTCCATTACTTTTCCGTCAACCTTTCTGTTGGGCATCTCTATCCAGTCGCCAATCTTTACCAAGTCGTTAGCCGACAGCTGAACTGAGGCTACCAACCCCAAAATGGTGTCTTTGAATACCAACATTAGCACAGCTGCAAATGTTCCTAATCCTAAAAATAGGGATGACGGATTTTTACCAATTAGCACCGCGATAATAACGATGGATCCAACAAAGTAGACGATAATCTTCCCAACCTGAATATAACCTTTGATGGAACGATCTTTGGCCATTTCTGTAGTCATGTAGATGTCGTTGGCTGCTGATAGGAATGCATCTAACGTCCACATTACGACGAATATAGCGTAGCATTTAATCACTACATGGACAATTTCGTAGTAGATCGAGTTGAAGTCGGTAAGGGCAATTTCTATTAGGTGGTAGGCGATTAGGGCGGGTATCAGGTTGCTCAGGCGCCTAAAAACTTTACGTTCTACAAGGTAGTCGTCCCAAAGCGATTTGGTGCGCTTGGTAATTAGGTTGATTACTTTTAGAATAATCGCGTCGGTAAGAACTTTTGCGAGGTAGGCAACGAATATGATGATAATGACACTTGCTGCTACTCGGGTAAACATGATAATACTTTCAGGAACTCCCCACTTTGCTAGGAGATCTTGAAACTGATGTATTAAATTTCCACCTTCTGATGCTGCTATTTCGGCCTGTTTTGATAATGAATTCATATTTTATTTACTTTTAGACACTACACAAAAATATTAAAATGAAAAGAATACTCCCTTTAATTCTAATAATTTGTGCCTTTTTAACAGCAGAATCGAAGGCTCAAATTCGTTACGATGATTACTTCACCAGCAAGTCTTTACGTATAGATTTTTTGTTGGCAGGTGATTGCAGCTACCAGAAAGTTTTTATCGATAAATATTCGGAGGAGCCCATTTGGGCTGGAACTCGAACAAACCTTATACCTTCCTTTGAGTATGGGGAGTATCAGTTTAGGGCTTACGACAAGGCTTCAGGGACGGAAATTTTTCGTTATGGATTTAGTACCTTATTTATGGAATGGCGTAGTACGCTAGAGGCGAAGTCTGTACCAAGGGCTTACCCTCAGGTTGTTACAATGCCTTACCCTAAAAATACTATTGAGGTGGAGTTTTTTGAACGTAACAAGGCTGATGGTAAATGGGTTTCCATGCTAAAAAGTACCATAGATCCTGCTAGCATGTTCATTAGTAAGGAGTCAAAGGCTAGCTATCCAAGGGTGAAAATCGTGGATGGAGGCACTCCCGAAAATAAGGTGGATATGGTTTTTGTTGCAGAGGGATACACTAAGGATCAAATGGCGAAGTTTGAAAAGGATGTTCGTTTTATGGTTGACTATTTTTTTCAGCGCGAGCCATATAAATCGCGCAAGGGAGATTTCAATGTTTGGGCTGTGATGTCGCCATCAGAAAGCGTCGGACCCGACAATCCTGGCAAGAACTACTGGAGTCGTACTCCCATGGCGTCGACCTTTTATACTTTTGGAACAGATCGATACCTAACTACCTCCGACTATAAAGCTGTTCGTGATGTGGTTTGGGATGTGCCTACTGATGCTATTTTCATCCTCACCAATACAGAGGTTTATGGAGGTGGTGGTATTTACAACTACTATGCCATGGCGTCGTCCGACAATCGTTATAGAGGAGAGGTGATGATTCATGAGTTTGGCCACTCGTTTGCGGGATTGGGCGACGAATATTTTGATTCGGAAACAGCCTATGAAGATTTCTACAACCTAAAGGTTGAGCCTTGGGAGCCTAATATTACCACATTGGTAAACTTTGGCGCTAAGTGGAAAAATATGCTTCCAGCCAACACTCCAATCCCAACGCCAGTAGATCTTACTCAGCCTCGAAAGTTGGGAGTTTATGAAGGAGGTGGATATATGTCAAAGGGGATTTACCGTCCAATTGATAAATGCCAAATGAGGGTAAACACCAAAGATGGATTTTGTCCGGTATGCCAGCAGGCCATCTCTAACGCAATAGACTATTTCGTAAAGTAGATAGATGCAGGAGAGATGCTTGCTGTCTCTTTTTTATCATAATTGTAGCGTTCAATCAAAATATTCATATATAATGGTTTGGTTGAACGTTTGTTTTTTGATGTTATCAAAAGGAGCGGATGTAGTAAGTTGCACCAACGTAAGGTTGCTCTATAAAGATAGTACTTAAAAGTATCAGCCTTTAGGTATATAGTTGTAGCAATTCGTTTTAAAACCTGTATTAGGGGGGGCTAGATAGCATGGGAAGTAACTAGGAAACGGATTGCCTTTTTATATCGCCATTTGGCATTCTCTTATGTTTACTAAAATGGATGCGTAAATTCGAAAACATAAGCTATTTTTGGCCGATTATTCGGGATGGATTATGTTCACCGTTTTTTACGCGCCTAGCAGTAGTCTTGCTCTGTCTTCCGTTTGATGCAAGCTATGAAATACGGGATTCATCCAACAACTAAGGGGGGCGCTTGTTGTTACCCTGCATTATAAGGAAAACGAATGGCAAATATTAAAATTACCGTTGACACTCCGCTCGAACAGGTTGAAGAACTTCTGAAGGGAACGCTGGTTGATAATTTGGGTATTAGGATTACGGAATTTGACCAAGGCAGGGTAGTTGCAACGATGCCAGTGGATCATCGCACCATTCAGCCTGCGCAGATTCTTCATGGTGGAGCAACGATTGCGCTTGCCGAAACCGTATCAGGGTTTGGTTCTATGCTGCTGATCGATGGTGATAACGAAACATCAAGAGGAATACAGCTCTCTACAAGCCACATTTCTAGCGCTACTTCTGGGTTTGTTACTGGAATTGCGACTATTGTTCATAAAGGACGTACTACCCATATTTGGGATGTAAACGTGTATCAAGAGAAACGTTTAATTTCGGTTATTCGTGTAACCAACATGATAATAAAGGATAATAATGGGAGTGTTTCAAAGTAAATACGCCCATCTTTTAGATAGGTTGGTGGAGCATGGTATCAGTTTTGCTTGCTACTTTTTGCCAAATGCTACAGAACCAACGTTGGTTGTAGAAGACGCACCAGCTATTTTAGATGGCTATCATCAGCTGAATGGTAAGCACGGTTTTGTGTTTGCGCCTTTCAACGCTAGCGAGGCTAATCCGATTGTTCTTTTCCCTTCGGGAAGGGTAGCGTCTGGTTTTAATGTGGATATAGATGTTTCTGCTGATGGAAAGGGTTTGGTTTCTTTCACATCCGAAAACTCAACCTCCTTTACCTGCTATAGTAAGACCTTTAGTTGCTTTATGGAGCAGCTAAAAGCTGAACGATTTGCAAAGCTTGTGCTTTCTCGTAGGCAGGTGGTAGAACGTAACGAACAAAGTGTTGGATCTTTATTCTTAAAAGCCAACAGCTCCTACCCATCTGCGTTTACCTATTTGGTAAATGCGCCTCAATGTGGGTTGTGGCTTGGCGCCACTCCCGAGTTGCTACTCAGGGGGCGTGATGAGGTCTTTCAAACGGTGGCACTAGCAGGGACAATGCCTGTGGTCAACGGAATTTCCGATTACCAATGGAACGAAAAGAATAGGGAAGAGCAACAGATGGTGACCGATTATATTGCAGATCAACTTGCGAAATGTGGAATTAACAATGTTGATATTGAAGGTCCCATAACTGTAAAGGCTGGAGCCGTGGTGCATCTTAAAACGCAATTTGCGTTTAGCTGCAATGAAGATATAAATCTTGGGAAATTGGTGGAAACGTTACATCCAACTCCTGCTGTTTGTGGTCTTCCTAAAGAGGATTCGTTGCGCTTTATCGTAGAGTCCGAGTCTCACGATCGTAGTTACTATACTGGTTTTGTGGGGGTAATAAGTAATAATCGGGAAACTGATTTATATGTAAATTTGAGGTGCATGAAGGTGACCCAAAATCAGCTGATTCTTTTTGCCGGTGGAGGAATAACCTCCAAGTCAATAGGAGAGAAGGAGTGGGCAGAGACGGAGCATAAGCTGCAGACTCTACTTTCTATAATACCATAGACGATAAAATGTATTCTAACAAGCAGAATATTCAGCAACTTTTATCTTTGATGCTAGAGCATGGCGTTAAGCATGTAGTGCTTTCTCCTGGTTCTCGCAATGCGCCGCTTATACATTCTTTAAATCAGCATCCATCTTTTACCTGCTATACAATTGTGGATGAGCGTAGCGCTTCCTATTTTGCGCTGGGCCTTATTCTTAAGTTGCACCAGCCGGTTGCTATATGCTGTACCTCTGGTACGGCACTACTCAACTACAGCTCGGCAACAGCAGAGGCATTCTATCAGAAGTTGCCGTTGTTGGTAATATCTGCAGATCGTCCTATTCACTGGATTGGCCAAGCTGATGGGCAAACGATCAATCAAAAGAATGTGCTTGTAAACTTTGTTCGCAAGAGTATTACGCTTCCCGAAATTTATAACGATGATGATAAATGGCTTTGTAATCGTCTTGTCAACGAAGGGCTTTTGGCTCTTACCGTTGGCGATATCGGTCCTGTTCATATAAACATTCCTCTTTCAGAACCGCTTTACGAGTTTACAACCGAACACCTTCCTGTTGCTCGCAAAATTGAGAAAGTGGAAGGACGGAAGGAACTTCCTTCTTCGTATTTGGAGGCATGGGGAGGATTTAAAAAGCGAATGCTAGTGGTAGGGCAGCACCTGCCAAATGAAAAATTTTCAGCAGCGATTAAAGCGCTTGCTCTGCGAGGTGATACGGTGATCATCGCCGAACATACGGCAAATTTATCTTCTTCTTCGTCTGTAGCCTATCTCGAACAGATTCTAACATCCCTAACAGGGGATGAAGAAAGCTGTTTTGCGCCAGATTTGCTGCTGACTGTTGGAGGGCATATAGTATCGAAGAAGTTAAAGCTGTTTTTGCGAAAAAATAGACCTGTTGCGCATTGGCATGTAGGAACAGAGGTGGTTGATACCTTTCAATCGTTAACCAATTTGATAGATGTAGATGCCACCTCGTTGGTGGAGGCCATTGCTTCTGAAGAGTTGGGCGATCTTACTTACAATAATGTATGGAATATTCGGAGTAAGGTTATAGGGACAATGGCGGAAGAGTATCTTGCTCGTGCTTCTTATTCTGATTTATCGGTATTTAATGCCATATTTAAATCGATGCCAAGCAATATTAGTCTGCATTTAGGAAATAGTACGCCAGTTCGCTATGCGCAGCAGTTTGTGCTTCCCGATAATGTTAGAGTATTCAGCAATCGGGGAACAAGCGGAATAGACGGTGTCGTGTCTACGTTTGCAGGATATTCTGTTAATACAACCGAACTGTCTGTGCTTCTCATAGGAGAACTTTCTTTTTTATATGACTCGAATGGATTATGGAATCGTTACTTGTCGCCTAATTGCCGGATTGTAGTAATTAATAATGCGGGAGGAGGTATTTTTAGGTTAATCGATGGTCCTTCTCGTTCGGATGCATTGGAGGAGCATATTGAATATTCCCACAACCAGTCAGTAGAGAATATTGCAAAAGCATTTGGCGTGCGATATTTGTCGGCAAGCAGCCAAGATGAGGTAGAGATGCAGGTTGCCAAACTTTTCGATTGTACCTTGCAGCAGCCCACGCTTCTCGAGATTTTTACTCCATCTAAGGTAAATGCTGCTATTTACAAAGGATATTTTGAACATCTTAAAACAAAATAAAAACAGCAACGACTATGGCTGATAAAAGAGAATGGTCTACAATTAAAGAGTATGAGGAAATACTTTTTGATTACTTTGAAGGTATTGCAAAGATTACCATAAACCGTCCACGCTATCGTAACGCGTTTACGCCAACTACCGTTAGCGAGATGAGCGACGCGCTACACATTTGTCGCGAGGATCAACGCATCAATGTAATTGTGCTTACAGGTGCTGGCGATAAGGCATTTTGTGCTGGTGGCGACCAAAATGTGAAAGGTATTGGTGGCTATGTAGGTAAAGATGGTGTTCCTCGCCTTAATGTGCTGGAGGTTCAGCGCCAAATTCGTTCGATGCCAAAACCCGTAGTGGCAATGGTAAATGGGTTTGCAATTGGTGGTGGGCACGTGCTACACATCGTTTGCGACCTTTCTATTGCATCTGAGAATGCCATTTTTGGACAGACAGGTCCTAAGGTTGGTAGCTTTGATGCAGGGTTAGGATCGTCCTATCTTGCCGATATTGTAGGACAAAAGAAAGCTCGAGAAATATGGTTCCTTTGCCGTCAGTACAGCGCGCAGGAAGCGCTACAAATGGGATTAGTTAATAAGGTTGTTCCTTTCGATCAGCTCGAGGATGAGGTGGTGGACTGGTGTCACCAGATGATGCAGCATAGCCCAATGGCTCTTCGCATGCTTAAGTTGGGAATGAATGCGGATCTTGACGGTCAGGTAGGACTACAGGAGTTTGCTGGTAATGCAACGCTTCTTTACTATTTAACAGCAGAGGCTCAAGAAGGTAAGCATGCCTTCCTTGAAAAAAGGAAACCAGATTTTCATAAGTTTCCAAAGTATCCATAGTAAACTAAAAGGAGGACTACTCCTTACTAGTATAGATAAAAGCCGAGATTCCTCGGCTTTTTATGTTTTATTGCATCAATTTGCCCTGTAATAGGGGATTTATAGGGCTGTAAAGGGGATTTTTAATCTCCTCTTTTCTTGTGTTTTTGCTGCAAGTGTTTGGTTTATAGGTTTTAATGTGTTGTTGTGCTAACGTGATAAAAAAAGGAGTCCTATTATGATATGTAATTGATGGTGCTTTTAAACATAAATATTGTAATCAAAAAGATATTTTTAACTTATACCTTTGTATTGTTCTTTTAGCAGATCCATTTCAACTGGACGTGCTTCTAGAAAAAAACAGAAAATTGCCCATTACTGGAATAGTTATTGTGAATAAAATAACAGATTCAGGAAGGACAAGAAGCTGTTCGAGCAGGCATCGATGTTTTCGGGATGTAAGCGGGTTGTGCCATTTTTCTCGCTCGATTTATTTACTGAGTTTTTGTAGGCGATTGCGCCATTTAACCTGTAGATCTTATAGGCAGTTAGGTATTGCCCGAGAGATGATCTACCGGGCTTTTTACATCCTTTTGGGTCGAATTGATTCAAACAACACTGACCAATTTGCCGCTTATGCGGCTGAAAAATAGTTGCTATGACAAAAGAACAATACATCGAAAGTTTAAGGAAACTCAACCTAAAGGTTTATCTTTTTGGAGAACTTATTGAGAATCCTGTTGATCACCCAGTGATTCGTCCTTCGTTGAACTCTGTAGCCATGACATACGAGCTGGCTGAAATGGAGGAGTACAAGGATATCATGACTGCTACATCTAACCTAACAGGTAAGAGAATCAACCGTTTTTGCCACCTTCACCAAAGTCCAGAAGATTTGATTAAGAAGGTTAAGATGCAGCGTTTACTAGGACAAAAAACTGGAGCATGCTTTCAACGTTGTGTTGGAATGGATGCGTTTAACGCAATCTATTCAACCACTTTCGAAATAGACGAAAAATGCGGTACTAACTACCACCAACGTTTTGTTGAGTACATGAAGTTTGTACAAGATAACGACCTTACCGTTGATGGTGCTATGACCGACCCTAAGGGGGATAGAGGCCTTTCTCCTTCTCAGCAGGAAGATCCAGATATGTACCTTCGAATTGTTGAAGAGCGCAAGGATGGTATCGTAGTTAGAGGTGCTAAGGCTCACCAGACTGGTGCTGTTAACTCTCACGAGCACCTTATCATGCCAACTATTGCCATGAAGGAAGAAGACAAAAATTATGCGGTAGCATTTGCTTGTCCTTCTGATGCTGAAGGTATTGTAATGATTTACGGAAGACAATCTTGCGATAGCCGTAAGCTGGAGGCTGGTGCTGACATCGATTTGGGTAACTCTCAATTTGGTGGACACGAGGCGTTGGTAATTTTCAACGACGTATTTGTTCCTTGGGAGCGCGTATTCCTTTGCAAGGAGTATGAGTTTGCAGGAATGATGGTTGAGCGTTTTGCTGGCTACCACCGTCAATCTTACGGAGGATGTAAGGTTGGTGTTGGTGACGTTCTTATTGGTGCTTCTGCTCTAGCTGCTGACTATAACGGTGCTGCTAAGGCTAGCCATATTAAGGATAAGCTTATCGAAATGACTCACCTTAACGAAACGCTATACTCTTGCGGTATTGCTTGCTCTTGCGAAGGAAAGAAGACTAAGGCTGGTAACTACCAAATCGACCTTCTTCTTGCAAACGTTTGTAAGCAAAATGTAACCCGTTTCCCATACGAAATTGCTCGCCTTGCCGAGGATATCGCAGGTGGAATTATGGTAACCATGCCTTCTGAGCAAGATTTTAGAGATAAGAAGATTGGTCACTATGTAGAGAAATACCTAAAGGGTGCAGTTGGCGTTGATACCGAAAACAGAATGCGCGTACTTCGTCTTATTGAAAATATCACCCTTGGTACTGCTGCTGTTGGATACCGTACAGAGTCTATGCACGGAGCTGGTTCTCCTCAGGCTCAACGTATCATGATTGCCCGTCAAGGAAATATTACAGGCAAGAAAGAACTTGCCAAGAAGCTTGCTAAGGTAGACGAAACAAAAAATCGTAAGTAGGCCACCACAAGCATTTTTTAAACCACATAATATCAGGTGCCGTTCCTTCCTTGTGGAGGACGGTACCTTACTAAGTCCAGAAAAAGGAAATCCTTTGAATGCTCCAGAAAGGGAGCAAAAAACGCATAAAAATGGATTGGCAAACGGTATATCAACAGAAGTTGACAGCTGCAAGTGAGGCAGTAAAAGCAATCAAAAGCAACGATCAGCTGGTATTTGGACATGCTGCTGGTGCGCCTGTTGAGATTGAAAAGGCCTTAGTTGCAAATAAGGATAGCTATAGCAATGTTCGCATCTTCCATATGGTTAGTCTAGGTCCTGGCGAATACGCTAAGCCTGAGATGGAAGGGCATTTTATACATAATACCACCTTTGTAGGGGGCAACACCCGCAAGGCTGTCGAAGAAAATAGGGGCGAATTTATCCCTTGCTTCTTTTATCAGGTTCCCGAACTTTTTAAAAGCGGAGAGGTGCCTGTTGATGTTGCAGTGATTCATGTTTCACGTCCAAATGCTGAAGGGTACTGCAGCTTTGGGGTATCGTGCGACTACACTAAGCCAGCAGCCGAAATGGCTAAGATCGTAATTGCTGAGGCAAACGATAAGATGCCTTTTGTTGGTGGCGACAACCTGATTCATGTCTCTAAAATTGACTACATCGTAGAGACTTCAAACCCAATCTTTGAGCTGCCATCTCCAAGAATCGGAGAGGTGGAGCTGGCTATTGGTCGCCATTGTGCGAACTTGGTTGAAGATGGTTCTACGCTACAGCTTGGCATTGGAGGTATTCCTGACGCTGTGCTTATGTCGCTTAAGGATAAAAAGGATTTGGGTATTCATACCGAAATGTTTTCCGATTGCGCGGTAGAGCTTATCGAGATGGGCGTTATTAATGGAAGTAAAAAGTCAATTCACCAAGGTCAGCACGTTTCTACTTTCCTAATGGGGGGGGAAAAGTTATACGACTTTGTGAATAACAACGATAAGGTAAAATTATTCCCCGTAGATTACGTTAACCACCCAACGGTAGTAATGCAGAACCACAAAATGGTTTCCATCAACTCGTGCATCGAGGTAGATTTGATGGGACAGGTGGTTTCTGAAGCTATCGGTCTAAAGCAATTTAGTGGAGTGGGCGGACAGGTAGACTACGTACGTGGTGCAAGCATGGCCGTTGATGGAAAGTCGATCATGGCTATGCCATCTACAACTGCAAAAGGTACAGTTTCGAAGATTGTGCCATTTATTGCAGAAGGGGCTGCCGTAACTACCTCACGTAACGATGTGGACTACGTTGTTACGGAGTTTGGGGCTGCCAAGTTAAAGGGAAAGACCCTAAAGGAAAGGGCGCTAAGCCTAATCGCAATTGCGCATCCAGACTTTAGAGACTCGCTTATGGTTGAGTTTAATAAGAGATTTGGACGCAAGTAATAATATAAGGATAGGAGATATCGCTTTGCAATTTTTCAAGTTAAAAACCAGAATAAGCAAGTTTGACGATTTTGGAGGCTTTGCCCAAGATTTCAACTTGTCGGATAAAGATTTAGTTATTACCAACGAGTTTCTTTATGAGCCTTTCATGAAGCCACTTAATCTTCCCTGCCACTTTGTGATGCAGGAGAAGTACGGTTTTGGAGAGCCTTCGGACGAGATGATGAACAGCATCTTGAACGACGTGAAGAAGCTTGATTTTAATCGTGTAATTGCAGTTGGAGGTGGTACTGTAATTGATATTTCGAAGCTTTTTGTACTTAAAGGGCTTACCAACGTGGTTGATGCTTTCGAGCGTAAGATCGAGCTGGTAAAGGAGAAGGAGTTGGTTATTATTCCTACTACCTGCGGAACAGGTAGTGAGGTTACCAACATCTCTATCGCCGAAATTAAGTCGAAGCAAACCAAAATGGGGCTTGCCGTAGATGAGCTACTGGCAGACGACGCGGTGCTTATTCCAGAGCTTCTTCGTGGTCTTCCATATAAGTTCTACGTATTTAGCTCAATTGATGCGCTAATCCATGCTGTAGAGTCGTTCGTTTCTCCAAAATCGAACCCATACACTCAGATTTACTGCAAGGCAGCCATTGAGAGCATTCTTGACATCTTTGTAAAGATTGGTCAGCAAGGACCAGAATACCGATTCGAGCGCTTGGAAGATATGCTAGTTGCTAGCAACTACGCTGGCATTGCTTTCGGAAATACCGGAGTAGGTGCAGTTCACGCTCTATCGTATCCACTTGGAGGAAACTACCACGTTCCTCATGGCGAAGCGAACTACCAGTTCTTTACCGAAGTGTTTAAGCTGTACAACAAAAAGAATCCTACAGGCTGCATTGCTGAAGTTAATAAGCTAATGGCAGATAAGCTGGGAACTACCACCGAGAATGTTTACAACAAGCTCGAGGAGGTATTAAGCGCTCTTCTTTCGAAAAACAAGCTTAGCAGCTACGGAATGAAGGAAAGCGAAATCGAAGCGTTTACGCAAAGCGTATTTGAAAAGCAAGGACGTTTACTTGCCAACAACTACGTTGAATTGTCTAAGGAAGAAGTAAGTGAAATTTATAGGTCTTTATTCTAAAACCGGTCATAAAAGTAAGGTGCGTTATGGAAATTAATGAAATGCTACTTAAAGCAAGAGCCGCTCAGGCAGACTACCAAGAAAGGTTTAACCAAGATCAGGTAGATGAAATAGTAAAAACCGTTGCAAAGGTAATCTTTGACAATGCTGAGCCACTAGCTCGCATGTCGGTTGATGAAACCGGAATGGGAGTTTATGAAGATAAAGTAGCAAAATGCCAAGGTAAGTCTAAGGGCGTTTGGTTAGACCTTAAGGGCAAAAAATCGATGGGTATTCTTAGCATCGACGAGGAAACTAACCTAATTGAAATTGCTAAGCCAATTGGTGTTGTTGCGGGAATCACCCCAATGACCAACCCAGTGGTTACCCCAATGTCTAAGATCATGTTTGCTCTTAAGACAAAGAATGCGATCATCATTGCGCCACACCCAAAGGCTAAAAAATGCTCGGGCTATGCCGTTAAGCTTATTAACGACGCCATTGCTCCATTTGGTGTTCCAGAAGGATTGGTTCAAATCGTAGAAGAACCATCTATCGAGAAGACTCAACAGCTGATGGAAGCTTGCGACGTTGTTGTTGCAACCGGAGGTATGCCAATGGTTAAGTCGGCTTACTCTTCAGGAAAGCCTTCGTTTGGTGTAGGTGCTGGTAACGTTCAGATTATCTTAGACCGTTTTATCGATTTTGATGATGCAGCCAACAAGGTTATCACTGGTCGTACATTCGACAACGGTATTATCTGCTCTGGCGAGCAAAGCTTCATCTATCACGAAGATGATAAGAAGGAGGTTTTTGAAGCATTCAGAAAGCACGGCGCTTATTTCACCACCGACGAGGAGCACGATAAGATTGTTAATGCCCTATTCGAAGACGGACATATTGCCCGCGACGTTGTAGGTCAATCTGTAGAATATATTGCTAAGAAGGCTGGTATTACCCTTCCTGCTGGCACGCGCGTAATCGCTGTTGAGGCAAGAGGTATTGGCAATGCCGATATGATTTGCAAGGAGAAGATGTGCCCAGTGTTGGCTTGCTTCGCTTATAGCAACTTCGATGAGGCTATCCATATTGCTAAAACTAACCTATTCCTAGAGGGTAGCGGTCACACTGCTGGTATCCACTCTAACAACCAGGGTAACATCATTAAGGCTGGAACTGAGATCTCTGTTTCTCGTTTCATCGTTAATGCTCCATCTGCAACAACTGCTGGTGGTTCTATCCAAAACGGGTTGGCCGTTACCAACACGCTTGGTTGCGGAAGCTGGGGTAACAACTCTATTTCAGAGAACTTTACCTACAAGCACCTTCTAAACATTACTAGAATTGCTCCTCTTTCAAAGAAGATCGCAGTTCCTACTGACGAGGAAGTTTGGCTCTAAAAAGCCCTTTACACCTAAATCACCAATTTTGACATAATACTATGCTGCTGCGTTACGCAGCAGCATAAATTTTAAGATCGGCTACCCCACACCAAGTAGCAATCTGCTGGTTTAATCTAACCTTTGGAAAGATGTAGGCAGCCTTGCGATTAGCGCTGCTTATCACTGTGAAGAAAAAGAGGATATAATAATAATAGGTATGGATTTTAACTTAACAAGTACAGAAACACTTTTCCTGCAAATGATCAGGGAATTTGCCGAAAAGGAGGTGAAGCCTCTGGCTGCCGAGGTCGATGAGACTGAGCAATTTCCTGTTGGAACAGTGGAGAAAATGTCGAAAATTGGGATTATGGGGATTCCAATCCCGGTTCAGTATGGAGGTGCAGGCGGAACAAACCTGCTTTACTCAATGGCTGTAGAAGAACTTTCTGCAGCATGTGCCACCACCGGTGTGGTTGTATCGGCACACACTTCGCTTTGCGCTGCGCCCATCTTAGAGCATGGCACCGAGGAGCAAAAGCAGAAGTATTTACCAAAGCTTGCCTCTGGCGAGTGGATCGGCGCTTTTGGTTTGACCGAGCCAAATGCCGGTACCGATGCCTCTTCTCAGCAAACCATTGCTGTTGAAGATGGAGACGACTACATCGTTAACGGTACCAAGATCTTTATTACAAATGCCGAGTATGCACACGTCTACATCATTTTTGCAATGACCGACAAGTCGCTTGGTGTAAAAGGTATTACTGCCTTCATAGTAGAGAAGGGAACTCCAGGTTTTTCTATAGGAAAAAAGGAGAAGAAGATGGGTATTCGCGGTTCTGCAACCTGCGAGCTGATCTTCGAAAACTGTCGCCTTCCTAAGGCAAACATGCTAGGAAAGCTTAGCGGCGGTTTTGGTATTGCCATGAAGACCCTCGATGGGGGACGTATCGGTATCGCATCTCAGGCGCTTGGTATAGCGCAGGGAGCAATGGACGAAACCGTTAAGTACGTAAAGGAGCGTAAGCAGTTTGGAAAGTCGATTGGTGCATTCCAAAACACCCAATTCCAGCTTGCCGACCTAGAAACAAAAGTTCAGGCTTCGCGCCTATTGGTGCGCAGCGCAGCATTTAAGAAGGATAAGGGAGTACCTTACTCGGTTGATGCTGCTATGGCTAAGCTTTTTGCTGCCGAAACAGCCATGGAGGTAACCAACAAGGCGGTTCAGTTCCATGGTGGATACGGGTATACCCGCGAGTATCCTGTTGAGCGCATGATGCGTGATGCCAAGATTACCGAAATTTACGAAGGTACTTCTGAGGTGCAGCGTATGGTAATTGCTGCAAAGCTGCTTAAGTAGGTTGACGAGATTTTCCCATCGAACTTTATTTATGGTATTATGAAAATTGTTGTTTGTATAAAGCAAGTTCCGGATACAACGGAAATCAAGATAAATCCAACCACCGGGACGCTGATCCGCGAGGGGGTGCCTAGCATCATCAACCCCGATGATAAGGGTGGTTTGGAAATGGCTCTTCAGCTAAAGGATAAGTATAACGCTCACGTTACGGTTATCACCATGGGCCCACCACAGGCCGATGCCGCCCTTCGTGAGGCGTTGGCAATGGGTGCCGATAGGGCAATTCTACTTACCGACCGTAAGTTTGCTGGTGCCGACACCTTGGCTACCTCGCACGCTCTTGCAGGGGCGCTGCGTAACATCGAGTACGATTTAATCATCACAGGACGTCAGGCTATCGATGGCGATACCGCTCAGGTGGGACCACAGATTGCCGAGCATTTGGGATTACCACAGGTTACCTACCTCGAAGAAATCAGCTTCGATGGTAAGAACACCTTCACCATGCGCCGTGCTACCGAAGAGGGATATCAAATCCTAGAGGTAGAAGGCTCGTGCTTGGTAACCGTTCTTTCTTCGGCCAACACGCCTCGCTACATGAGCGTTCGTGGCATCATGCAGGCCTACGAGCACAACGTAGAGGTGTGGGGTAAGGACAATATTGCTGTAGAGGAAACCCGTCTTGGCCTTAAGGGATCGCCAACTAAGGTGCACAAGGCGTTTACCCGCGGCGTTAAAGCTCCTGGCGAACTTTACGAGGTAGAGGCTCAGGAAGCTGTCGGTATCATTATTAGCAAGCTGAAGGAGAAATTCATCATCTAAATCGATTCTGCAATGGATAAATCACAATACAAGGGCGTTTACGTTTTCGTAGAACAGCGTGAAGGCAAAATTCAAAACGTTTCGATGGAGCTGCTGGGCAAGGCTCGCGACTTGGCCGATGCGCTAAACGATAAGGTGTACGCTTTACTTCTTGGCCACAATATGGTAGAGAAGGGGCAGGATCTTATTGCTGGGGGTGCGGATGTGGTGCTTTACATGGATGATGAGCTGCTAGCCGAATATACCACCGAGCCTTACGCGCAGGCTATTTGCCAAATTATCGACGAGCGTAAGCCCGATATTATAATGTTTGGTGCTACCACCATTGGTCGCGACTTGGGTCCCCGTATCTCGGCTCGCGTAGAAACAGGGCTTACTGCCGACTGTACTAAGCTCGAGATTTCGGAAGATGGACACCTGCTGATGACCCGCCCTGCTTTTGGTGGAAACCTTATGGCTACCATTGTTTGTAAGGAGCACCGTCCTCAGATGTCTACCGTTCGTCCGGGTGTAATGCGCGCCCTTCCTGCCGATACCGCTCGTATGGGCGTTGTGGAGTGCGTTAAGCCAGAGATTGACCGCTCGAAGGTTAAGGTTAAGCTGGTAAAAACGGTGAAGGAGAAGAAGAACATGGTGGACATTTCGGAAGCCAAGATTCTGATCTCTGGCGGTAGAGGTGTTGGCTCGTGCGGTAGCTTCGAGTCGCTTTGCGAGCTGGCAAAGACAATGAAGGCTGAGGTTTCGGCTTCGCGTGCCATGGTCGATGCAGGCTTGGTACCTCACGAACGTCAGGTTGGACAAACTGGTAAGACGGTTCGTCCAGATCTATACCTTGCTTTGGGTATTTCGGGTGCCATTCAGCACTTGGCCGGAATGGAGGAGTCAGACTTTATCGTGGCCATCAACAAGGATAAGTACGCTCCTATTTTCCAGGTTGCCGATCTAGGTATCGTTGGCGACGTGAAAAAGATTATTCCGCTTCTTAACGAGCGCTTAAAGGAGGTTGTAAAACCTGAATAGATCGTATTCTAGGGTTTTTTTCTGTTATAAAGCGTTCCCGAAAGGGGATGCGGAGCCGGGCTTAGTCCCGGCTTTTTTATTACGGCGGCTTTCCGGCTTGCCTGCTCTTTTTTTTGGGGGTAGGCTTCTATCAAAAAAGCGCATTTGCTGCCATCAAGCCCCTTTTTTCGCCTCTCCGTAGGTTAATTATTCTATATTTGTAGGCATAACATTTTTCTCCATGATTAACATTGCACTATTTGGTGCTCCAGGAGCGGGTAAAGGAACGCAGTCGGAGTACCTGATAAAAAAGTATAAGCTGCACTACATCTCCACCGGAGATCTGCTCCGTGAGGAGCTTAAGGCGGAAACCCCGATTGGCCTCGAAGCCAAGAGCATTATTGCCGAAGGGGGGCTGGTTTCCGACGAAATTATCGTGCAGATTATCGAAAAGAAGATAAAAGATAACCCCGATGCCAACGGATTCCTTTTCGACGGTTTTCCACGTACCTACGTGCAGGCCTACATCCTAGAGGGGTTGATGATAAACCTGAATACAAGCCTAAACTGCCTTATAAACATCGAGGTGTCGGAGGAGGTATGTACCCAGCGCCTTTTGCAGCGCTCTAAGGTGCAAAGCCGCAGCGACGACAACGAGGTGGTTATCCGCAAGCGCCTACGCGAGTACCAGGAGAAGACGCTCCCCGTACTCGACTTCTTTAAGGAGCGCGGCATCTGCAAGTCGGTAAACGGCGAGCAGCCCATCGAGAACATCACCAAAGATATTGAGGTGATTGTTAACGAGGAGATGAGCAAGCAGATGATGAACATCCTCATTATGGGCTACCCTGGTTCGGGACGTGGCTCGCAGGGCTACGCGCTGGCCCAAAAGTACGATTTGGTGTACCTATCCACCGGCCGTATGCTCGAGGAGGAGATTAAGATGGGCACCGACATCGGGCTTCGCGTAAAGGACCTATTCGAAAATGGGCAGATGGCGCCCGACGATATTGTGGTGCCTCTCATCGAAAAGAAAATTGAGGCTACCAAAAACTCGCGTGGCTACGTCTTTAAGGGATTTCCCCGCACGCTGGTGCAGTCGTATATTCTGGAGGGTATCCTAAAGAAGCACGGCATGAAGATTAACCACTTTATCGACCTGCAGGTGCCTACGCTCGAGCTGGTAAAGCGCCTCGACGACCGCAGCAAAACCAGCGAGTGCATGCCCTACGATACCTCCACCCAAAAGATCATCCAGCGTTTGGCCGACCATGAGAATCGGACCAACCAGGTGGTGCAGCGCTACAAGGAGCGCCAGAATGTTTCCATTATCGACGGTACTGGAACCATCGAGGAGGTGAACGAGCGCATCTGTACCGATCTCGAAAACCGCTTTAAGCATTTAAAGGAGCAGTAATCCTACATATTAACGAAATAGGCCGCAGCGGTTACGCTGCGGCCTATTTCGTTATATCGTATTCGGTGCTTTAGTCCTTGATGTCGGGCTCGAAAAAGAGCCAGTGGATGTTCGGAAATTCCTGTCGGAGCGCCGCCTCGCAGGCGTTTATGTTGGCAATAAGCTCCTCGGCCGAGTGCACCTTGGCCATCTTGGCCTTTACGGCCACCATAACCTGCGGCCCCAGCTGCAGCGTAATAAGGTTGAATACCTGCTCTACCTCGGTACGAGCCTCCAGAAATGCTCGGATATCCTCGCGAGCTTTACCCTCGGCGCTTTGGCCTATCAGCAGGCTCTTAATTTTAACGGCAAGGAATAGCGATACCACCACCAGCAGCGCGCCAATAACAATGCTTCCTACCGCATCGTAAATGGGGTTGCCCGTAATGATGGTGAGGCCAACGGCCGCTAGCGCAAAGGCGAGCCCCAGCAGCGCGGCAACATCTTCGCCCAAAACAATGATGAGCTCGCTTTGGCGGCTGCTCCCTAGCCATTTCCAGAACGAAACCTCGCCCCTTAGCTTTTTTATTTGGGTTAGGCAGCCGTATAGCGACGCCCCTTCGAGCACGATGCTAACCGATAGCACGACAACAGCCACCAGCGGGCTGCTGAGCCCCTCGTGCGAGCTGAGCTTGTGAATGCCCTCGTAGATGGAGAACAATCCGCCCATGCTAAACAGGATAAGGGCAACGATAAACGACCAGAAGTAGATCTCCTTTCCGTAGCCCAGCGGATGCTCCTGGTCGGGTGCCCGCTTGGTGGCCTTTAGCCCCCAAAATAGAAGCCCCTGGTTGCCGCAGTCGGCGTAGGAGTGGATAGACTCCGCCAGCATCGAGCCCGAGCCCGTAACCACCGCGGCGGCCGTTTTGGTGATGGCAATGCCCAGGTTGGCCATTAGGGCAAAGAATATTGACTTTACAGAGGTGTCTTGATGCGACATTGATGTAGTGTTGTTAAAAAAACGCCTAAAGTTAGCTTTTCTGCCGGGTTTAGCGCTATCGGTATGCCCTTAGGGGGGAGTCAATAGAACTTGCAAGGCTACAAAGTTGAGTAGGCTACTACCTTCCGGGTTTATGCTGAATTTTGCGGATATCAACACCAACTGATGAACTTTTTGACTTGTTTTTGGAAACAATAATGGCATATTTCCACCAGTTTGCTACAGCATTGTTTAAGTCCTCGCTTCTGTAGTACCGATCTTCTCCTTTTATCGATCCATCGCTGTATTTCTTTCCAAAGCTATAAGGGTCGTATACCTCGTAGTAGACCTTGTTGTCAACATTTTGATAGCCTTTGATTACTATAAAATGTCCCCATCCGGTATTGTTTGTGCTGTAGAATTTATCTACATGCCATTTATCCTGACTTTGACTTCTGATGTAGTACATGTCGAGGCACAGAATTGCAATATTGCCCAGATTAAGCTCGCTTTGAATTAAATCTATATGGCTTACATCTATTGTGTGGTTGGGTATAGAGTGCAAGTTTAGGTAGTTCACAATATCGTTGGTGTACCACCAGCCTCCTGTAGGGCGGTACGTCTTTCTGGCTTCTTCTGGGGTTTTGCTAAAGCTCGCGTTTGCCCACTTTATGGCCATAGTTACAGAGCTTGGCCCGCAGTTTACATCCGAATAAGGTCCCGTATTGCCTTGGTCGTAATACCAAGCGTAGCTCGCATTATTGCTGAGCTCCTTTTTCAGTACGCATCCTAGCCCGTAAGTTCTTACAGAAGATTTGGGCGGTAATGTAATGCTTTTGATTATAGAGTCAGACGAGGTGCCATTGCTAACTACGAGCTTTATTTTTAGCTGCTCAGAAGTTGACAGATTGGGCAAGTTAAAGTAGGTGCTATTGAGGTGAGGGGTTGCTACTTTTACCGTGTCGCAAAGCGATACCCATTTGTATGTCAATATGTCGCTATTAGGACTTGTAGAGGTGCTGCTAAGGGTAAAGTGGTCAATTTCGTCCGAAAAGATGAAGTCGGCCTTAGGTTTGGAGTTGATGCCGGCCTCTTCGTTTTCTTTAGAGCACGATGCCAGCAGCGGTAATGCGATAGATAGCAACTTAAAATATTTCATAGTGTTGTCGTGTTTGCTAATGAATGTTCCAATATTCGGGAGTCGCTGCTCTGTCACAAGGAAGCAGGCAGCTCAGTTTACGTTAGGCATTGGCTTTAGGCTGCTCTTTTAGGTTGCCTCATTTTTTGCTGATGCGCATTTAATAGTTCCACATCCCGCCAGACCACAGGCAGCGGCTACCTAGTTCCGATTCCCACCTAAAATTTACCCGTATAGTTTAGGCCTCGAATATAGCCATAAAATGGTTTTGCTAAATGGCGCTTGCCAAAGTTTGACGCGGTACGGGCAGCCTTCCATGCGCTGTTTGCCCACCGTTGCGTGGAGGCGACATGCGGCTTGGTACTCCCACTGAAAAATATTTTTGTTAAAACGATAAAAAATTAACAAAAATTGCTTGTAATTAAAATATTTGTTAATTTAGTGGCAGGTTCGTTGAGGGTTAGACCGCTACGCGCTGCCGGAGCAGAGCCGTAAAGGCATCAAAAGGCCATTCCCAAGTGGGAAATCGTACGCTAGCGGAGCTGGGAGCCTTTTCCCGAATGGGAAATCGTGCGCGAGCCGAGCTGGGAGCCTTTTTCCAATTGGGAATGGCGCAGCAGGCTATGTAGGATCATTTTAAAGAATTAAGAGCTGTTGGATTGAGGAAAGGGAAATGTTAAGATTTTTCTTTTAACCAATTTAAATATGAAAATTAATCTTTCTTTAAAAGGTTACATCCTCAAGGATGTAGTGGGGTACGGAACGGAGCTCGATGGCCTAGCTGTCAACGCCGGGATTCCGGCTTTGCTTACCGCAAAGCCTTACCTTACTTTCAAGAGCTCGCTCGCAGGCATGAACGAGGGCTTTAAGCTGTCCTTCAAAAGTGATTTTACCGAGCTGCTGGCCGAGCTGGATTGGAAGCGGGGACGTTCGTACACCTCCCTACACCATGGGGTGCTTAGCTTTGCCTACTCCGACATTCCCGCCGAGGAGGAGGCCGCTCAAACCCTTATTAAGCTTTTCGATACCTACGGTTTTGAGTTTATTAACGGGACGTACGAGGGCGAAACGGGCTTGGAGATGAGCTTTATTGCGGATCTTAAGAAGCCCGAAAACGCGGCGGCCGTTGCTACGCTTAAGCTCGAGGCCAAGGTGGCGCAGCTAGAGAAGGATGTGAATACCTTTAGCACCACCTACAAGGAGAGCTTGGCCGATGCAGCCGAGAAGAAAAATTTTGTGGCAGCATCCAACGTGCGCAACGAGTTCGAAAAGGCCACCAAGAATTTCCAAGTCTACCTACAGGGCAAGCTGCTGGAGGATACCGATCCCAAGTGGGAGGCGCTATGCGCGCAGGTGGTGGCGTTAAACGTAAGGATGTTAAGGAGCGAAGCCCTGCGGCAGGTCGCCCTTAAGAATAAGCGTGAGGATGAAAAGAACCAGGGGGCAAAGTAGCCGCTCTGTAGCTATACTAAGAAGGGAGCCAATGTTTGGCTCCCTTCTTTTGTTGGTGTTATGACTATTGCTTGCCTGTATGTTGGAAAACTCGCGTAGCATGCCTTCAACCTTTTTGAAAAGCTAAAAAAAATGCTGTAGAGAAAGGAGTTTTTAGAGGTATAGCGGGACGTTTACAAACGAAGATGAAAGGATGCTTTTATGGAAGTTTGATAACCTTCTAACCATTAGCCGTCTAAAAAATGTGTTGAAGGGTTTAAAAATACTCGCCTAAGTCCAAAATTTTGGACAGCATGCCTGCTAAATTTGACATTGTAGCAGGCAAGATGGCCATTAGCCATGCTACCCCGGATGCCGAAAAGGGAATAGAGTCGGTATTTAATTAAAAAAATTAAAATAGATGATTGGAAAGTTGATAAGTAGTTTTGGTGCTCATGTATTAAGCAAAAAAGAACAAGTTTCTATTGTTGGAGGAAAATTACTCGTTCCTGCTAGACAATTATGTTGTTGTAATGAATTGTATACAAATAATGCTGGAGTATTGTCAATTAGAGGTGTGGTGAAAAAATGTTGTGAAATGGGATGGAAGTATGTAGATGGAGATGATGAACCTACGCCTCCTACTTACCCTCCTGTATTAGATTTAAGTGAGTAGAAAGTTAATGTTAAAACATTAAGCGTTAGTTTTGAAAAATGCAAACTTAGATTTGTCTTCATATTCTTAGTCAAGAAGAACAAAAGGAACTACGCATTATGCTTGTGGTTGTTTTGGAATGGCTGGCGCTTGGACGGATAATTACCCTGATTAAGAGCCTTAGATAATTCTGTTAAACGGTTCTACCGCCATGGGAGACAATGCGTGGAACGAAGATCTGTAGAAAAATAAATAAAAAAACGGTTAGAGGCTGCTCGCGCAAGTAGAAGTAGCCTCGTCTTTATAATTAATATTTTCAAAAACAATTTTGTAAATTCTAATATGAGTAGATCGCTGATTTTTATACTACTAATGGTACTTTCACTCGAAGGGAAATCCCAGCAAGTTGTAGTAAAGGTTGCAGAAATGGGCATGAGCAAATCTTTACTAACCATTGCATGGCCCTATAAGGGGTATAATAGCTACCTAAATATGCTTTCGAAAAATTACAAGGTCGACTCGCTAAAAGATCATGTGTTCAACCTTAACAGCAAGGAGGGGGGGATTTTTAACTTCAATATGTCGAATTATCGCTTTTCTCTGATTCTTTTCCCCAAGGATACAATTCGGATAGAGGCGCACATAGACACCTGTTTTAGGTATGCTATAAAAGGACGGAATGCAGAGGGGCATCTGCTATGGCTGCAGGCTTCATTTCCCTCATATATTGTATACCCTAAGTTTAATAGCATTTTTGGTGCTAAACCTTCATTGCAGGAGCGGTATAACGAGGCTTGCAAGCTTACTGCAGGCTTTGATTCGAAAATAGACTCGCTATATAGGATAGGAAAGGTTGATGATCGCTTTAGAGATGTTATAAAAAAGAAGTATAGGAGTATGGTTTACGAAGCATTTGTTGATTTTAATGAGAGTTGGAAATCAATTTCTTGGAAAAAAATAGAGCCTTTTGCCTCCTTGCTTCTGCGTCGGACTGGGGTGAAAAATCCGTCAGACTATCCTTTTATTTCTGATATTCTTTTCCGGTATCATGCCTCAACATACTATTCTGATACCAGCCGAGGCTTAGTAAGCAAGAAGTTGCTTCCTGCCGATTTTCAAAAAGCGGCGTTTATTCCAAACCAAAATCATGCGAGGGAGTACGAATTGGCAACGACCATTTATTTTTATGCGAGCCGAGGTTACGATGATTTGGGATGGAAGGCTGCCTACAAATACTACAATAGCCAGTATCCAAAGACGGAACTAAAGCCGATGATGGATAGCCTGCTGAAACCCTATTTAAACATAAAGAAAGACGATGTGAAAAAAGTCTTTATCGAAGATCAGAAAAATACCCTTTCAGAACTTCTTGCCGATTTTAAAGGTGGTTATGTGTTTGTCGACCTTTGGGCAACTTGGTGTGGCCCTTGCCGGAATGAGATGATGCAGGAAAGGCTTAATCCGCTGGAGCACCTGTTAGATTCGTTGGGGGTAAAAAAACTTTATCTTTCCATCGATGACAAAAAGAGCCACGAGGCATGGAAGCGAATGGCGGATGTCCTAAAACTTGGCGGATACCATCATCGGATAAATAATTCTCTTTATAGCGATATACAGCAAAAGATATATGGAACAGAGACCTTCTTGATTCCACGTTATGCATTTATAGGTAAGGATGGAAATATTTTAGATGCGAATCTTCCTCGGCCTAGTAGCTTAGATGCCCTTAAGCAGAAGCTACTTGAGTACATTGGAAAATAATCCCGATTGCTGCTGTTAAGATCGACAGTCGAGGTTTCCTCTTGTTTCGTTTTGTGAAGTTTTTTTCGTACAGTAAGGAGTTGCTAATTTCTCTTTGTGTACCTAACAGCAGCAACTTCTTTACCCCTACATGCCGCTACATGGGTGCGGCGGTTAGCCTAAATACGTTCTTGTTTTCGGTAACTCCCTTGGCGGCAAACTCAAATTTTTGGCCGGGCTTTCGGGTGATGGTGTAGGTGCTGCCTATGATGATCTTCGTGTCGCCGTTGGCTATCACGTAGTACTGCACCTCTTTTGGGGTAGGGGTAACGCTGAACTTGAAGTTCGACTGGCGTAGGGCGCCTATGTTTTCGGTTACGTGCAGCTCGTACTTTACCGCCTTGGTCCCTTCGTACTCGGTTAAGCCCATCATATCCTTTTGGGCGTACAGCAGCTCGGCATTTTTGGTGCCGTCTATATTATACCTAACGCACAGGCCGTCTTTGGCGTCGTTGCGGCAGTAGCCTTCCTCGTAAATTTTTCCGCTGGGGTAGTAAATTTTGTAGGGCCCCTCCATCTTCCCGTTTTTGTAGTAGTAGGTTGCCTTCTCCTTGCCGTTAGGGGCGTAGTTGGCGAACTTCCCGTCGAGCAGGCCGTTTTTTAGCTCGGCATACGACTTCAGCTGCCCTTCGGGGTAGGTGTTGGTGGCCGTTCCCTGCTCGTCGTTGCCCTCGTAGGTAAAGGCTACCTGGTTGATGGTGATGGTTTGCTTGGAGGTGCATCCCCCTAAAACCATTAAAAGTAGTAAGGCCGCTGCGGTATTTCTCATTGCTTAACGTTAACGGGATTTAGATGGTGAATGTATTAAAAAGTTTAAAATTTTAGGCAGAATTAGCCTCAAAAAGCTTGGCTCTTTTGCATGTATTTTCTACTTTTGGCGCACAAGATTTTTTGACATGATAGTGAAAGCTACTCAAAAACTCATTTTCCTGAATCTGAAGAACAGAGACTCATTCTGTTCGTAGCTGCTGCAGGCATAGCCCTCGCGGCTCCACTTCTTACCCTTTTATTTTAGTAACTCAGATGCCCAACCAACAGCCTTGGTGCTGGTTTGTGGTTTCTGCTATTCAGTAATCTACAAAAATATTATAGCTATGGAACTTCCATTTGCAGAGTCGTACAAAATTAAGATGGTAGAGCCTATTCGTCGTTCTACCCGCGAAGAGCGTGAGCGTTGGATTAAGGAAGCTCACTACAACCTGTTTAACCTACGCAGCGAGTACGTGTTTATCGACTTGCTAACCGACTCGGGCACTGGCGCCATGAGCGATCGCCAGTGGAGCGCCATGATGCTGGGCGATGAGAGCTACGCTGGTGCCAGCTCGTACTACAAGCTAAAGGATGCCATCTTCAACATCCTTGGATTTCCTTACTACCTGCCAACCCACCAGGGACGTGCTGCCGAAAACGTGCTTTTCTCGGTGCTTATTAAGGAGGGATCGTACATTCCTGGAAACTCGCACTTCGACACCACCAAGGGGCACATCGAGTTCCGTAAGGCGCACGCGGTAGATCTTACCATCGACGAGGCTTCGAACACCCAGCTCGAGGTGCCTTTTAAGGGGAATATCGACGTAAACAAGCTGGCCGAATTCCTTAAAACGCACAGCAAGGAGCAGGTTCCCTTTATCTGTATGACCGTTACCAACAACACCGCTGGTGGTCAGCCTGTATCTATGGAAAACCTTCGCGAGGTTAGCAAGCTGGCCAAGCAGTACGGTATTCCGGTGCTATTCGACTCGGCTCGTTTTGCCGAAAACGCCTATTTTATTAAGATGCGCGAGCAGGGCTACGCCGATAAGAGCATTAAGGAGATTGTAAAGGAGATGTACCAGTATGCCGACTATATGACCATGAGCTCTAAGAAGGATGCCATTGTGAATATGGGTGGATTTATTGGCTTTAAGGACGAGGAAACCTTCCAAAAGGCTACCGTTTACAATATAATGTTTGAGGGTTACGTTACCTACGGCGGTATGAGCGGTAGGGATATGAATGCTCTAGCTGTTGGTTTGGACGAAGGAACCGAATTCGATACGCTTGATAACCGCATTCGTCAGGTTGCCTACCTTGGTCAGAAGCTCGACGAGTATGGTATTCCTTACCAGCGTCCTGCCGGTGGCCACGCCATCTTTGTTGATGCCAAGAAGGTGCTTCCTAACGTACCTCGCGAGCAATTCCCTGCCCAAACGTTGGGCGTGGAGCTTTACGTAGAGGCCGGTATTCGTGGTGTTGAGATTGGCGCCATCCTTGCCGACCGCGATCCAGAAACCAGAGAAAACCGCTACCCAGAGCTGGAACTGCTTCGTTTGGCCATCCCTCGTCGTACCTACACCAACAACCATATGGACGTGGTTGCTGCTGCGCTAAAGAACGTATTCGATAGGCGCGAGAGCATCACCAAGGGGGTTGAGATTGTGAAGGAAGCTCCAATACTTCGCCACTTTACCGTAGAAATGGAAAAGGTAAAGTAGCACCTGTCGCTTAGATTTTACACTGCCTTAATATATTGAATTGTGTCAGCAGCCGTGGTCAACCCGATCGCGGCTGCTTTCTTTTTGTGGGGCGCTTCGATAAATAATTGAAAATGGTTTGCCTGTATACGATTATTATGTGACTTTTGTATTCTAACAGATATTTTATTGATGAAGGACTTTACCGAGGGCAGCGTTTCTAAGCTTATTTTGAACTTCTCCATTCCTATGCTCATAGGTAATGTATTTCAATCGTTATACAGCATTATCGATAGCGTGATTGTGGGGCAATACCTCGGCACCAAGGCGCTTGCGGCGGTGGGAGCCTCGTATCCCATCATCTTCTTTATTATTGCGCTGGTAATTGGGATTGGCGGCGGTGGCTCTATCGTTATCGCTCAGTACTTCGGGGCTAAGCAGTACGATAAGGTTAAAAAGGCTTCGGATACGATCAACCTATTTCTGTTGGGGTCGGGTTTGGTTATTGCCGTTGCGGGGCTTTTCCTCTCGCGGCCTATCTTGAGGCTCATTCAGTTACCCGACGAGCTGCTCGACGATGCCACCCTGTTTCTGCAAATCTACCTGGCTGGTATGGTGCTCGCCTTTGGCTTTAACGGGGTAATCTCCATCCTCCGTGGGGTGGGCGATTCCAAAACGCCGCTTTACTTTCTGATAATATCTACCATTGGTAATATTGTGCTCGATATTCTTTTTATCGGCTACTTTGGGTGGGGCATTGCCGGTGCCGCCATTGCTACCATTTTGGCGCAGGCTATAGCGTTTGCCATGGCCATCGTTTACCTTAATAAGTACCATAAGATAATTGGCTATCGCTTTAAGGGATGGTCGTTCGATCGGGAGATCTTCCGTCAGTGCATCCGGATAGGGCTGCCTTCGGGTATTCAGCAAACCTTTGTGGCGCTGGGTATGACTGCTCTTATGGGGATTGTAAACTCCTTCGGAACAAATGTTATTGCGGCCTACAGCACCGCCTCGCGTATCGACTCGCTGGCTATGATGCCGGCCATGAATTTTTCGGTGGCCCTATCAACCTTTGTGGGGCAAAATATTGCGGTCAAAAAGATGGAGCGCATACGTAAGGGGCTAATATCCACCCTTTGGCTCTCGATGGGGCTTACGCTGGCCGTTACGGTGGTTATCCTAATCTTTGGCAAGGATATGATGCGCATGTTTACCGACAACCAGGAGGTTATCGGTATCGGAGCACAGTACCTTACCGTTGTCGCAATGTTTTACTGGGTGTTTACGGCCATGTTTACCATTAACGGGCTGCTGCGTGGCGCGGGTGCTACCATGGTTCCGATGCTTACTACGCTGGTTTCGCTTTGGGCGGTACGTGTGCCTGCAGCCTATATTCTGGCAAAATGGATAGGGGTTAGCGGCATTTGGCTTTCAATCCCAATTGGCTGGGCGGTGGGCCTCGTTGGAGCCTACGCATACTACCGAACAGGTAAGTGGAAGAATAAAACGGTGTTCGATAGCAAGGGGCGTGGTAATGCCGCCGAAGCAATGATGGGCGAAATGGAGGTGTAACGTTCGTTATAGCTGAAAAAAAGCTACCTTTGCCAAAATTTACGCTTTATGATAAAATCGATGACCGGCTACGGAAAGGCCGAGCAGGAGATATTAGGAAAAAAGATAACTGTCGAAGTTCGTTCCCTAAATAGTAAGCAGCTCGATTTGAACGTTAAGTTGCCCATGTCGTACCGCGAGCATGAGCTGGAGTTGCGTTCAGAGGTCTCAAAAAAGTTGGTTCGTGGCAAAGTCGACCTTTTTGTGTTTGTAGAATCAACCAAGGAGGAGGCTCCGGCATCAATCAATAAAGACGTATTTGCCAGTTACTACGCGCAGGTTAAGGCTGTTTCGGACGAGTTGGGCATTAGCTTGGTTAACGAGCCCGTTGTTCAAACTATTCTTCGTATGCCCGATGTGCTGCACGTAGAGCGCCAGGAGGTAACCCCCGAAGAGATCGTTGCGCTAAAAACCGCCGTTCAGCAGGCCCTTACCGAGATCGAGAAGTTTCGCGTTCAGGAAGGTAGCGCCCTTATTGCCGATGTGCTAGGACGTGTTGACAAAATTGGTAGCAAGGTGGTCGATGTGGAGGTGTACGAAAAAAGCCGCATCGAGGTAATTAAGAATAGAATTGCCAGCAACATTGCGGAGTTTGTTCCTCAGGCAAATATCGACCAAAACCGTTTTGAGCAGGAGCTTATATTCTACATCGAGAAGCTGGATATTACCGAAGAGAAGGTTCGCCTAAGAAACCACTGCAAATATTTCCACGAAGTTTGCGCACAGGAGGAGACTCCAGGCCGTAAGTTGGGTTTTGTGGCTCAGGAAATGGGGCGCGAAATCAACACCTTAGGTTCTAAGGCTAACGATTCCGATATTCAAAAGATTGTCGTTCAAATGAAGGACGAACTCGAAAAAATTAAAGAACAAATCCTTAACATCCTGTAACTAGTTCGTCTTTATGAGCGGTAAAATGATAATTTTCTCAGCACCTTCTGGCGCTGGGAAAACCACTATTGTGAGGCATCTTCTCTCTAAGTTTAACCGATTCGAGTTTTCTATTTCGGCCACCTCACGTGCTCCGCGCGGTAGCGAAAAGCACGGCCATGATTACTTCTTTTTATCGGCCGAGGAGTTTAAGAAGCGTATTAAAGACGACGAGTTTGTGGAGTGGCAGGAGGTTTATACGGATAACTTTTACGGTACCCTCAAGTCGGAACTCGATAGAATTTGGGCTAAAGATAACGTGGTTGTATTTGATGTAGATGTGGTAGGAGGTGTTAATCTAAAAAAGATGTTTCCCGATTGCTCGCTGTCTATATTCATAATGCCGCCATCGGTTTCTGAGCTTAGAAATCGGTTGGTCGAGCGGGGAACCGATTCGCCAGAAGCAATAGAGCGGAGGGTGGCCAAAGCCGAAGAGGAGCTTTCGTACGCCTCTAAGTTCGATTTTGTGCTGGTGAATGACGATCTGGAGGCTGCCAAAGAGGCTGCCCATCGTAAAATTGCCGAGTTTTTGAACTCTTAAATAGGTTGCGTTGCTATGTTTGTAGGACTCTACTTTGGATCTTTCAACCCGATTCATAACGGGCATATAAGCATAGCAACGCAAATGCTACAAAAGGTGGGCTTCGACGAGATCTGGTTTATTGTAAGCCCCCTAAACCCTCTAAAAACAGGAGCCGAGTTGGCTTCGAATATCGATAGATTGCGGATGGTAGAGCTCGCAGTTGCCGATCAAAATTTCCCATTTAAGGCTTCGGACGTTGAGTTTAATCTCCCTACTCCCTCCTACACGATTGATACACTATCAGAACTAAAGCATAAATACCCAACCTTTCGCTTTGGTATCATTATGGGTAGCGATAACGTTGCCTCTATCGAGCGTTGGAAATCTTATCGCGAGATTCTTCTGCATTATTCTATCTTTTTCTTTCCTCGTTTGGGCGATGATTCCGACTTTCTTGCAGAAAAATATGGCGTTACCAAAATTCAGGCCGACTATCTTGATATTTCATCCACTCAAATTAGGATGCTGGTAGGTAAGGGAATGCTCATCGATGGGTTAGTCTCAGATCTGGTTCGTTCCTATATTCAAATCAACAATCTTTACCTTAGCCTCTAGAAAACTCAGCTGCGTGCAGGTGTTCCGATATTCGCGCTTAACTTCTTCCATTCAATTAAGTTGTAGTCTCGAAGTGCTTTGCTGATATTTTTAAAATGGTGATGTTGTCGTGTGCATGCGCTTATAGCCTCTCAAACAAAACGATTTTCTTGTTGTTTCTTTCCCAAAATTACAATTATGGAAGTAGCTCATGTGGAGTCCAAAAATAAGGGAGCATTTATTGCTAGCGAAAATAGCGTGAAAATGGGGGAGATCACCTATGCGTGGAATGCGTCAAGGAGTGTATTGACGATTAGGCATACGGGTGTTGCTGATGCCTATAAGGGGAAAGGTGTTGCTCATCGGCTTGTTATGGAGGTGGTGGCTTTTGCGAGGGCTGAAGGGGGAACGGTTTTTCCTCGGTGTCCTTTTGCCAAAAAAATATTTGAAAAAAACTCCGATCTTGCAGATGTGCTGTTTGTGCCAACCGAATAAAAGCCAAAGCCACCTTAAAAAGGTGGCTTTGTAATTTTTACCACGTGGGTAAGAGTCCTACTTCTTAGAATCTTCGATAGAATTCTTTCTGAACTCTTTAAAAAGTTTTGTAAGCTCTAAGGTTGCTTTTCTAGCACGAGCTCCTGCAGCTTTGCTGTTTTTAGATGCATACGCTTCAGCATTCTCTGTGTAAAGCGTAATTTGCTGCTTGATTTGTTCAAGTAGTTCTTGCATAAAGAAAAAAGTTGAGTAAAGTACTAATGGTAACTTAAATTCACACTATGGTTAACTAGTCATAGTGAAACTTAATGCTAATGTACAAATAAAAAAAGATAAAAAACTAGTGCTAAACCTATATTGTAGCGAAAATTTGCGGGTTTGCAGTTTTTTTTTTGAATCGAGTAGTTTTTTTTGGTGATTTTGTATGTTTAAATTGAATTAAATAAAATACGATTGGTGTTAAAAGTTGTTGTTTTTTTATTTGTATGTAGGTTTCGTATGCGGCTGTATTCTGTTAAAATAGGGTAGGTTTTCATCTTATGTGCCATGATGAAAGAAAGAAGAAGTAGGGAATTATAGGTTTGAATATCTTTTATTTATTGCTTAAGCCTATCCTGAAATGAATGGAAGTTTGTGTGTTTCTCGCGGTTGACTGTGGTGTGTATTTTTAATTTAACAACCGCGAATTAGGGGGATGCCTCAGAGCCTAGGATCTTTAGTGGTTTTAATTATGCGGTTAAGAGCACTGTGTGCTATGCTTAAAATATGATTTGAAGAAATAAAAGTTTGTTTAAAGCTCGATGCTCCCATTTTTGATTGGATCTTTTGGCGTTTTATAGTTGAAATATGGAGAAATACACAACTTATTTCAGAAAAAGTTGTTTGAGTTTTGTAATTTTAGTAAATTAACGTTGTTTAAAAACATTAACCATGGTTGATATTTCTACAGAATACCTAGGATTAGAGCTGCGCTCTCCTTTAGTGGCTAGCAGCAGTGGTTTAACGGCAAACCTCGACGATTTGAAGAAATTTGAAGCGAGTGGGGTTGGTGCTGTTGTGCTTAAGTCTATTTTTGAGGAGGAGATAATCCGGAATACGCAGGATGCTATTGGTAAGATGGCCGCCTCTCGTTTCATTTATCCAGAAACGATGGAGTACTTTGAATATGACTATGACGAAATTCAGGATCCGTTAGGCGATTATTTAAAGTTAATTCGGGATGCTAAAAAGACGCTTTCCATTCCTATTATCGCATCGGTAAACTGTGTATCTCCCGATGGTTGGATGGATTTTGCCGAGCGTATTGAGCATGCAGGAGCAGATGCTATTGAGTTGAATGTTTTTGTGCTGCCTTCCGATTTTACACGAACCTGCGAAGAAAATGAAAGTGTTTATTTTGATGTGGTTACAAAAATTCTTAAGAAGATAACGATTCCTGTATCAATAAAAATAGGTTACTACTCAGCAGCGTTGGGGATGATGATTCAGCTGCTATCGGAAACAGGTATAAAGGGGATTACGTTGTTTAATCGTACCTATAACCCCGATTTTGATATAGATACGCTGGAGTTTACTACTTCAAACGTACTTAGCACCCCTGGAGATTTGTCTACATCGTTGCGTTGGGTTGCCATAATGTCTAACCGGGTTAAATGTGATATTGCTGCCTCAACTGGTGTGCATGATGGTGCTGCCATGGTGAAGCAGCTGCTGGCAGGAGCTAAGGTGGTTGATGTGGCTTCTGCTTTTTATCTGCATGGAATCGACTACGCTGAAGTTATGCTTGCCGATTTAAAGACCTGGATGCAGGAAAATTCCTACGGATCGTTAAAGGAGTTTAGGGGAAAAATGTCGAGAGATAAAACCTATAATCCCGCAGCGTTCGAACGGGTTCAATTTATGAAATACTTTAAAGATCGATAAAACGGAAGGGCAAGAATGCCCTTCCGTTTTTTTTGTCTTCTTTTTTGCTACTTTTACCACGTAAAGTTCAATTAATGAAAGAAGATAGCGAATTGTACTACAGCGAAGGCGATAACCTACGTGAAATCGTGAAGCGTTTTGAGGCAATGGTTAAAAGTAACCGCATAGCCTACTTCGACATACACGAGTACGAGCAGATGGTCGATCATTACATTCAGGAAGATCGATCGGAGGACGCTATTAATGTTCTTCGGATTGCAAGAAAGCAGCATCCCAACTCTACCGAACTTACGCTAAAGAAGGCCGAAATAGAGCTGTTTTCAGGGCATCTTTCTGATGCCTTAGAGGATTTGATCTCCGTTGAAGCTATCGAAAAAAATAACCCAGACTTTTATTTTGTAAAGGGCAAGGCGTTGCTAGTTTCTGGCGATACCCTTGAGGCTTTTCGCATGTTTGACTTGGCAATTCAAAAGAGTGTAGATCAAAAGCTCGATATGATTTTTGAGATCGTCGCTGTTTTAGAGGAGTTCAACGAATTTGAGATAGCCGCAGAGTATCTTCAAAAGGGGCTAACTATCGATCCTGATAACTCTCAGATATTCGGAGAACTCGGGTTTATTCTCGAAAAGCTGAATAGGACTGAAGAGGCAATCTATGCCTACGAGCGCATGCTTGATGCTGATCCATTCCTGCCTTTTGGATGGGCTAATCTCGGCACGCTTTACTCAAAGTTGGGAAAAAACGACAAGGCGATAGAGGCGCTAGACTATGCCATCGCTTTGGAGCCCGATGGATCGATGTCGTACTTTAGCAAGGCAAATGCGCTTGCGAACAACGGTGATTTTGAAAAGGCGCTAGAGATTTTTTTTGAGTATTCTAAGCTCGAAGACGACAGCTCTATTGCCAGCTGCTGTATTGGGGAGTGCTATGAGAAGTTGGGCGATTTTGACAATGCGGCCATCTACTATAAAAAAACGCTAGAAACAGAACCTAATAACCCTGATGCCATTTACGGGCTAGCGGTTGTCGAACTAGAAAAGGATAACGTAGAGGTCAGCTATGAGTATGCGCGCCGTGCCATAGAGCTCGATCCAGATATTCCTGAGTATTGGTTTGGCTTAGGGAAGTTATCGATGCGTCTCGAAAAATTGGACGATGCTCGTGATGCTTTTAAAAAGGCAATTGCTTTGGATCCTTTAGATTTTGAATCGTGGCTTTTGCTTTCCGAAATTGAAGTTGACGAGGAGATAGAGCAAGGGATTGAGGTGCTTTTAAATGCACTTGCCGAGAACCAAGATATTGCTGCGTTACATTATCGTTTGGCTGCCTATTATCATATGCAAAACGATTTTGATAAGAGTTTAGAAGAGTTTGATAAAGCGCTAACGCTTGATAAGGATACGGTCGAAGAATTTTTTGAAATATGTTCTGATGCTATTGAAGATCAGCGTTATATTTCACTATTGAAAAATCATTTGTCAGATAAGAGTTAGCAGAGCAGTTCTTTAAGAGTTGATCTATTGTAAATTTAAATGTTTGTGTATTGGAGAAACGAAAGTTCTACCCGCATTATTCGGGTATAATAATTAAAGGAATGGCAATGGGGGCTGCTGATGTTATTCCAGGTGTTTCTGGTGGCACAATAGCTTTTATATCGGGAATTTATGAGGAACTTCTTTCCTCCATAAAGTCGATTAATTTAGAGAATTTTCGACAAATTTTCCGACGAGGGGGGCTTTCCCTATTTTGGAAAGCGATTAATGGTTATTTTCTTCTCTCTGTTTTTACAGGCATTCTAATTAGCATTTTCTCTCTTGCTAGCCTTCTTCAGCATCTTCTTAAGCTTTATCCCATTCTTGTCTGGTCTTTTTTCTTTGGATTAATTCTTTCCTCATCTTGGATTGTTGCAAAAAAAATAAAAAAGAAAACCGTTGGGGTTTTTATCTCTTTTATTTTGGGTGTTGCTGCGGCTTTTTATATAACAATGGCAACCCCAACTCAAACTCCTAACGGTTATTGGTTCGTTTTTCTTTCTGGTGCGATCGCTATCTGTGCGATGATACTTCCAGGGATTTCTGGTAGTTTTATTTTGTTGCTGCTTGGAAAGTATTTCTTTGTGCTTAGTGCAGTAACCTCCTTTAATATTCCAGTATTGGGGGTATTTGCAGCCGGTGCGCTCGTTGGGATTATTAGCTTCTCAAATTTACTAACGTGGTTGCTACGCAAATATCACGATGTAACTATCGGTATTTTAGCCGGATTTATGATTGGTTCTCTAAATAAACTTTGGCCTTGGAAAGTGGTTTTAGAAACTTTTACGAACAATTATGGGGAGGTTGTTCCTTTATTAGAGAAGAATGTGCTGCCCTCCGTTTTTGAGACAAGTCGGAATTTGCCTTCTATGGTTGGTTTTGCAGTCTTGTTTATGCTTGTTGGGGTTTCTATTATTGCCCTGATTGAAATTATTGCTGCTCGATTTTCAAAGTCTAACTAACATTTATAAATCACTCAAAATGAAAAAACTGTTTCTTGTTGCAATCCTTGCATTATCAGGAATAGGTGCTTTTGCGCAAAATCTACAGCTGCACTACGATTGGCGTAGAGGCCAGGAGCAAGGTGCTGTGCCAGCTGGTGTATTTACAACTACTGTTGAAATGTTTAAACCAGATAAGTATGGAAGCACCTTCTTTTTTGTAGATATGAACTACGGAGAAAGAGGTGTTAAGGGTGTAAGCCTTGCCTATTGGGAGATTGCCCGTAGCTTAAAATTCTGGGATGGTCCATTTGCTGCCCATGTGGAGTATAATGGAGGTCAAGGGTTAGGAAAAGGCTTCGGTTTTCCAATTAACGACGCATGGCTTTTTGGGGCTGATTATGTTTGGAATAATTCAAATTTTACTAAAGGATTTACCCTTTCTGCCATGTATAAGTATATTCAAGGGTTTGGAACTCCATCTTTTCAGCTAACAGGTGTTTGGTATATGCATTTAGTGGATGGGAAGTTTACCTTCTCTGGTTTTGCTGATTTTTGGAAGGAAACTAAATATTTTAGTGGAGTGCAAAACAAATTGGTTTTCTTAACTGAACCTCAAATTTGGTATAATATAAATAAGCATCTTTCTGTAGGTGGAGAAGTTGAGATTAGTAAAGGTTTTGTAACCAAAAATTTTGCAGCATATCCAACAACAGCAATTAAATGGAATTTTTAATTGCTGCGATATCGTTAAAAAAGGCTACCTATTTGGTAGCCTTTTTTATTTGAGGGAATTGGGTGTTGAGAAGCAGTTGTACTGCATGTTGGTGTTTTATAAGGTTGCTGCTGGGACGCTGTAACTTTTGTCTTTTGCTATAAGTATTGTTGGAAGTATGGTGAACTGAATAAAAAATGTAGGAATATAATCCAACAGAGTGGGAGTACATGTAAAAACAGAGGTTGGTTCGTTCTTCGTTTAATTAAAAATTAAAGAATTTTTCATCCTATTTAATTTAACGTTTTTATGCATTAATAATTTTTAACTAATTCATTTTTGCTTAACGAAACAAAGCGTTGTTCGAATTATAAAACATTTTAAACAAACGGTTTTAACATTTGAACTATGAAACTACCCATTTCTGCTTTGAGACGAGTGTTGTTAACAATGATGGTTGTTTCGTTGTTTTCAGCTGGTGCAGTATTTGCACAAAGCATTAAGGTGACAGGTAAAGTTACCGATGCAAAAACAGGAGAAAGCATCCCAGGTGTCAATGTTCTTGTAAAAGGAACATCGACGGGAATGGCAACAGACATGGATGGAAAATTTTCGTTAACAGCACCCAAGGGAAGTGTTGTTACTTTTTCATTCATTGGTTATGCGCCATTAGAGGTTCCTATAACCTCTAATGTATTAAATGTACAGCTATCGCCAATGACCGAAAAAATTGATGAGGTTGTGGTGATAGGGTACGGATCAACGAAAGTGAAGGATGCAACAGGTTCTTTAGAGGCTGTTTCTTCCAAAAGTTTTACCAAGGGGATGGCTAGTTCTCCTCAAGAACTTATTTCTGGAAAACTTTCGGGTGTAACAGTTACCAACAATGGTGGTAGCCCAACGGCCTCACCAACCATTCGTATTCGTGGTGGATCCTCTATATCGGCCAGTAATGATCCTTTGATTGTTATTGATGGTGTTCCTATTGATAACAACGGGATATCTGGAGTTGGGAATGCATTGCAATCAATTAATCCCAACGATATTGAGAGTATGACTGTCCTCAAAGATGCTTCATCAACGGCTATTTATGGGGCACGTGCGTCTAACGGTGTAATCATTATTACAACTAAAAAGGGACGAAGTGGTTTTAATATAACGTTTGAAACAAAGAATAGCATTTCGTCTCCTACTAAGACGTTGGATGTTCTTTCCTCTAAGGAGCTGCTAAGTATTGCGAAAACTCAGTTTGCAGGGAATTCTCAAGCAATGGCAATAATTAATGCAGCCGATCCTTCTGTTAATACAGATTGGCAAGACGAAATACTTAGAAATGCTTTTGGAACCGATAATAATTTGAGCATTGCAGGTAAAAAGGGATTTTTACCATATCGTGTTTCTATTGGGTATACGAAGCAAGACGGTATTGTTAAGACAAGTCAGATGGATAGAACAACAATGGCTCTTAATCTATCTCCAACGTTTTTGAACAATACGTTAACTGTAAATCTCAATGTTAAAGGTTCGTATATTGAGAATCGGTTTAACAATGGAGGAGCAATAAACGATGCTGTTCTGTATGATCCAACTAAAAAGCCAAAATCAGCCGATCCTTTATTCGCTCCTTATGGAGGGTATTTTACTTGGTTAGATAATACAGGTAAGCCCCTTAAGTTTGCTTACAATCCCGTTTCTCAGCTGGAACAACTTTACGATAAGGGCTACGCTTGGAGATCAACAGGAAACTTACAAGTAGACTATAAAATTCCTGTAGTTGAAGGGTTAAAGGCCGTGCTTAATCTAGGTTACGACTATTCAAAAAGTAACGGCCGAAATTTTGCACCAGAAAATGCTGCTTTTGTCTACTATGAAGGAGGTCGAAACAACTTCTACAACCAGAATAAGAGAAATCAGCTACTCGATTTTTACATGAACTATGTACGTGAATTTGAATTCTTGAAAAGTAAGGTTGATGCAACGGCTGGATATTCTTGGCAGCATTTTTGGAATTCTGGAGGTAATGACCTTTCTAATATCAAAGGAACTCCAGAGAGTATAAAGCACGATAGCTATAAGAATGAAAACTTCCTAATATCTTTCTTTGGTAGAGTAACATACTCTATTTATGATAAGTATATTTTAACAGGAACACTTCGCCGTGATGGATCTTCTCGGTTTATTGGAGATAATAAGTGGGGACTATTTCCTTCTGGTGCACTTGCTTGGAAAATTGATCAAGAGGAAATTTTTAAGAATATAGATGTAATCTCCACCTTAAAGTTACGACTGGGATATGGTGTTACAGGACAGCAAGATATTCCTGGAGGGAACTATCCTGCTCTTGCTCGTTACACGTTGGGTAAACCTGCAAATTCCTATCCAATGGCTGGTACATGGTATCAAACGTTAACCCCAGCAGCTTATGATGCAAACATTAAATGGGAGGAGACGGAGTCTTATAATATCGGATTGGATTTTGGTTTCCTTAAAAATCGTATTTCAGGATCAATCGATGCTTACTATAAGTATACTTCCGATTTGATAAATGAAATCCCAATTCCAGCAGGTACCAATTTTTCTGATGTTCTTATTACCAACGTTGGAAATTTTGAAAGTAGAGGTTTGGATTTTAATCTTAATGCGCAAGTTATCAATGAGAAGGATCTTACATGGAGTTTAGGTTATGTGTTGAACTATAATAAAACGAATGTAAAGAAGCTCACACTTCTTGATGACCCAAACTATGCAGGTTTGGAAGTTGGGGGAATAGCAGGTGCTCAGGACAATAAAATTCAAATTCATGCAATTGACCATCCTTTGTACAGTTTCTACGTATTAAAGCAGGTTTATGATAAAAATGGTAAACCAATTGAAGGCTTATACGAAGATTTAAATGGTGATGGTCAGATTAATGGAGATGATCGTTACATTTATAAATCGCCAGTTGCCCCTGTTACAATGGGAATAAACTCTTCGTTAAACTACAAGAACTGGTTCTTTAATTTTTCGGGAAGACTTTCACTGGGTAACTATGTTTACAATAATGTGGCCTCAAAGTCTACGTATAGCGAAATTTTTCCCAATAATTTAGGGTTCTTGCAAAATCTGCCTACTAGTACTCTTAAAACAGGGTTCAAGACGCTTACCTCTACATTGCTAAAGTCCGATTATTTTGTTGAGAATGCTTCATTCTTTAAGATGGATTACATAACTCTAGGTTATACTTTCGATAATTTGTTTAGAAATAAAGGATCTTTAGTGGTAACAGGAACTGTTCAAAACGCTTTTGTTATATCTAACTATAACGGATTAAATCCAGAAGTATTTAGTGGGATCGACAATAGCGTATATCCAACCCCCAGAATATTTGTATTAGGTTTAACTTTTAGCTTCTAATTCTGATTGCGATGAAAAGATTAAAATTTATAATAATGATTATTGCAGTTGCAACAATTGCAGTAACGTCTTGTACAAAAGATTTGGATGTAACGCCGATCGATCCTAACGACAAGACTTCTGAATTGGTATTTTCTACTCAAGAGGGATATACTCAAAGTTTGGCAAAAATTTATGGGTTATTCAGTTTGACGGGAAATGGATTTAAAGGAGATATAAAGGGTGATGAAGGTTTTTCTGGATTTCTTAGGGTGTATTGGAACATTCAGGAACTCACATCCGATAATGCGAAGTGTGCTTGGGGCGACGCTGGTATTGATCAGCTAAACTTTGGCATGTTATCTCCCGAAAATGACTTTGTTAAGTATATGTACTATAGAGTTATGCTATCTGCAACCTATATGAACGAATTCCTAAGGCAATCGACTCAAGATAAGGTTAATGCTCGTGGATTGAGTAGTTTTTGGCCAGAAATCCAAAAGTATAGGGCTGAAGTTCGATTCTTACGCGCTTATGTTTACTGGGTTGGTCTTGACCTGTTTGCTAATATTCCGGTGATTACGGAGGCTGATGGGATTGGGGCTTTTCTTCCTAAACAAAAAACAAGAGCAGAGGTGTTTAAGTTTGTCGAAGATGAATTGCTTGCTGTTCAAACAGAAATGGTTGCTCCCAACCAAAACGTGTATCCAAGATTGGATCGTGCTGCTGCATGGGCTTTATTGGCAAAGTTGTATCTCAACGCAAAAGTTTACACTGGTACAGAACGCTATGCTGATGCCTACACTTATGCCGCAAAGGTTATAAACGAGTCAACCTATAAGCTTCAAAGCAATTATTCTTACAATTTTCTTGCTGATAATGATAAGAATAATAGCGAGATAATTTGGGCTATTGCTTGTGATGGCATCAGAATGGAAAGTTATGCTAACACTACTTTTATCATCAATTCATCGACCAATGGTGGTGATGGTGCATGGAAGGAGTTAACTGGTCTTGGAGGCTGGAATGGAAATAGAGGAACCGCTAAACTTGCAGAGCGATTTGGAATTAAGGATCAGGCTACTTTCGATGCAAATAAGGATAAACGAGCAATGCTACGGATGTTAGATGGATTAGCCATGAATGATTGGAAAACTTTTGTTCAAGGTATTGGTATAACGAAATTCCGAAATAAAACATCAACCGGAGCAGCAGGTAGTGATCCTAAGTTTACTTTTTCGGATGTGGACTTTCCTATGATTAGGTTGGCTGATGTTTACTTGATTTATGCAGAAGCCGCAAAACGAGGAGGTGGTGCTATCGCTCCAACTTTGACCTATATAAATATGCTAAGAGAGCGTGCTTTTGGTGATAATTCTCAGAATGTGACGGAGGCTCAATTAACGTTAGACTTTTTGTTGGACGAAAGAGGTCGTGAATTGTACTATGAGGGTTCTAGACGCACAGATCTAATTCGTTTTGGAAAGTTTACTTCTGCTGATTATCTGTGGCCTTGGAAAGGTGGGGTCAAAGCAGGAAAAGCGCTGGATGACAAGTATAATTTGCTTCCAATTCCCTATCAAGAAGTTGGGTCAAATCCTAATTTGAAACAGAATCCAGGTTATTAATCTAACACTCTTTGAGTATGAAAACTTTTAAGTTGTTTACATATCTGATTCTGGGTATATTTATTCTAGGATCATGCGACAAAGATGAAACTAAAGCAATGCTAGGTGCAAATCCTTCTGCCCCTGTTCTAAAATCTTTATCTGCGGGACAAAATATTGTATTTACAGTTGCTGACAAGGGGAACACGTTTTCCTTTATTTGGGATAGGGCTAAGTACGGAGCAAATCTTGCGGTAACCTATAAGGTCGAATTTGATCTTAAGGGAAATAATTTTGCTAATGCAAAGCGTTTGGTAGTAGATGGAAAGGATACTTTAATTGTTAAAGTTCCAGACTTGAACAACCTATTGTTAGGTTTACAACCAGACCCAGAAGTTCCTGTAAAGCAAGAACTGGATGTCCGTGTTGTCGCGTCTGCTAATAATGCAGCAGTCGCAGAGTTAGCTTCAACGGTGGTGAATGTTTTTTTTACACCTTACTATGAGCCTATAGTATATCCTATGTTGTGGGTTCCTGGGGGCTATCAGAGTGCTAGTGGGTACGGAAATGACTGGACTCATGCAACGGCGCCAACTTTAGCTTCGAAAGAAAGTGATGGTGTATATGAAGGGTATGTTTATTTTGACGCAGTTGCAAATTTCAAATTTACAAGTGCTGCCGATTGGAGTCATACTAATTATGGGGTCGGTGCTCCAGGAAAAATAGATCCTGCTGGTGGGGACATTCCTGCTCCTGGTGCCGGTTATTTTAAGGTTAATGTTAGTGTTCCTGATTTAACTTATAATATGACAAAAACGGAGTGGGGCTTGATTGGAGATGCTACCGGAAGTTGGGATGTTGATAAAAATTTGACATACAACAAAACAACTAAAGTCTGGTCTATTACCCTTGATTTGATCGGAGGGAAATACATTAAATTTAGGGCTAATGATAGTTGGACTCTAAACTATGGTCTTAAAAATGGGAAATTGACCGAAGGCGGTGATAATATTTTAGTTGCTGCTGATGGAAACTATACCGTTACTTTAGACCTTAGTAATGCACCGAATTATAAGTATAAGGTAGTGAAGAATTAAAAGTAATATTAAAGAGAGAGTCAGTCTGGCTCTCTCTTTTCTGATACGAATATTTATTGTGAGCTATAATTATCTATTTTGTAGCGTACTTTGTTTAATTAATAGAATCTTATGTATTTTGTCTTTGGATAGATATTTGGAGGAGGGTTAACTATGAAACATCCAGAATGGTCAAAGCATTCGGTTATATACGAGATGAATATTCGTCAGTTTACACCTGAGGGAACTTTAAAAGCAGCAGAGGCTCATCTTCAACGAATAAAGGATTTAGGAGTAGAGATTCTTTGGATTATGCCAATTTATCCAATTGGCGAAGAGGATCGTAAGGGAGTGCTTGGAAGTTACTATTCTATAAAAGATTATACATCGATAAATCCTGAATTTGGTAGTATAAGCGATTTTTCTGAATTGGTTGATGCTGCAAAGTTGCTCGGATTGCGGGTTATTATTGATTGGGTTGCCAATCATACTTCGCGCGATGCTGTTTGGGTAAATCAACACCCCGATTGGTATAAAAGAGATGAATCAGGTAATATTATTGCACCCTATGATTGGAGTGACGTAGCTCAACTTGATACTCATAACAGGAACATGTGGGCAGGAATGGCTGAAGTGATGAAATTTTGGCTTAAAAATACCAATATAGATGGCTTTCGGTGTGATATGGCCAGCCTTCTACCTGTCGATTTTTGGAATTATATAAGGCTTGAACTAGATAAAGTTCGTCCTGTATTTATGTTGGCAGAAAGTGAAGACCCTTACCTTCATCATAGTGCGTTTAATGTAACCTATTGCTGGGAGTTTCATCATTTGCTTAACGGATTGGCTCAGGAAAAAAATACGGTTGATGATTTAGTTCATTATTTTAATAAGCAAGAGGTGCTTTTTGATAGAAATGATATGCGGATGGCATTCACTTCAAATCATGACGAGAATACTTGGTCTGGAACCGAATTTGAACGAATGGGTTTAGCTGCAAAACAAATGGCTATTCTAACATTTTTAATTCCAAGTATACCTCTAATATACAATGGGCAAGAGGTTGCTTTAAGCCATCGGTTAAGTTTTTTTGAGAAAGATATGATCGAATGGAATGTTAATCTTGACTTTACCCTTTTGTATAAAAAATTATGCATGCTTAAAAAAGAGCAAGAGGCATTATGGAATGGTGATTTGGGAGGTGAAATGTTGCTGTACCCTAGTAACATAAACAAGACAATAAAAATAGAACGTAGAAAAAAGGATAGTGTTGTTGTTGCTTATTTTAATTTTAGCTACACATTTGCATCAGTTGAAGTCCCACAAAATGCAGCTAAGGAATATTTGGCTAATATTGTGTATACGCCAAGTTCGATAGTGCAAATAGGACCATGGCAATGTCTTATTTTTGTAAAGTAACTTACCTTATTTGGAATGTAGTGTAGCCCACTATTGGTTGAGACTGACTTGTTATGCCATTTATAATTGCTCTAGAAGGGCCAATACGACAAAAATCTATCAATGTCTTTATGCTGATAGAATCTCCTTCTGCTTCTATTTAGACTTTACCATCAGAACAATTGCGAACAAATCCGCATAAATTTAAATCGTTGGCTATTTTGAGCACGTAGTATCTGTATCCCACGCCTTGCACTTTCCCTTTTATTACGATTCTTCGGCTTTCCATTAATTTGAACTATTAGTACATGCTTTAACAAAAATAGAATCTTTCGCAGCAATTCCATAGCAATAAATGCGTCTAATCGGTAATGCTTATAACTACAAACATTACTTTATGAAGATTAGTACAGCGACTAAAGGCTGCTTAACTGCGTTGGTTTTCTGTTTTTATTATTCTGCTTTTGCTCAAAAAGGAGTGACTTCTACTGCAGGAAATAGCAGAGACAATGTGAGAGCCTCTATAAAAACAGGTACGATAACGGGTGTTGTATTAGATAAATCAACTAGTAGGCCTGTTGAGTATGCCAATGTATCCATATTTAAGGATAAGGATAGCAGCCTTGTCACGGGAGGAATAACAGATCAAAAAGGAAGATTTAGCATTGAAAAAATACCTTATGGTCTTTTTACAGTAAAAATCAGGTTTATTGGGTATTCAATGTCTGTCAGGAAGGGGATTAAGGTGTCTCAATCTGTAAACGATGTTGGAACGATTGAAATTACTCCTTCTTCGAAGAGTATTGGAGAAGTTACTGTTGTTGGACGTAAGAGTGAGATTCAAAACAACCTCGATAAAAAAGTATTTAATATTGATAGGACGATGTATGGTACGGGAGGTACTGCTTTGGATATAATGCAATCGCTACCTGCTGTTCAGGTCGATTTTGATGGAAATGTGTCAATGCGAGGCTCTAGCGTTACCATTCTTATAGATGGGAGACCTTCTAATCTAGTCAGTTTAGATCAAATGCCAGCTAACTTAATTAAAAAGGTAGAGGTTATTAGTAATCCATCTGCTAAGTATGACCCAGAAGGAGTGTCTGGAATTATCAATATTGTTTTAAAAAAGAACGTCCAAAGGGGATTGAACGGGATGGTTACCTTAAATGCTGGATGGAATAGTAAATGGATGGGGAATGCTGCCCTCAACTACCGGAAAAATAAGGTCAATTTGTTTGCTAACTATACTTTACGATCTTTTCATGCCGATAGTTACCAAGATTTTTGGTCCGAGAAAGTTAAAAATGGAGAGCGGAATTATCAAGAAAAAAATACCACTTCCACTGGTAATTTTAGAATGCAGAATATTCAGTTTGGGGTAGACTATTACATTAATAGTAAAAATACAATAAGCACTTCGATTACTCTAGAACCAAGAAAGATGGATGGAGATGATTATACTTTGGGTTTTTTCAAGGAAATGTCTTCTTCTTTAACGGAATACAAACCTTCATACAACTATACGAAGGAAGGGTGGAATTCTAACACTAATAAGGGTGGATTTGAATATGATCTAAACTATAAGAAAGCATTTGAAAAGGAGGGGGCTGAGTTGACCGCAGAGTTAAATGTGGATAGAGGTAATATGGAGTCCAAGCAGGGAGCATTAGAAAATTATATCGATTTATTACCGACTATAACAACTGGACTTGATAAAATGCCGCGATATATAAATCAGGTAATTAGCAATACAAATGACAATACTCGTTCGTTTGTTCGGACAGATTTGACGCTCCCCGTAGCTACTAAAGGTCGAATTGAAACTGGGTATATGCTTTCTCACAGCTTCTCCAAAATGCGATACGATTTGAGTAGAACGACAGATATTACCTTGCCAATTAAGCCTCTTCCTGAATATGATAATGATTTTGATTATCGTCAGATTGTGAATGCTCTCTATGCCATTTATGCTCAAAGTATGGGGCAGTTTAAAATGCAGTTAGGTTTACGAGGCGAGCATACTGATGCTCATGGTGATCAAAAAACACAGAACTCTTCTTTTACAAAAAAATATATGGATTTTTTTCCTTCATTTTTTGTGAAGTACAGTCCTAATGAGCATGATGAAATTGGAGTGAACTATAGTCGACGGATTAACAGGCCTCGAACTTGGGCTTTAAACCCATTTGAAAATAAGGTTGATGAATTAAATATCTCTAAAGGTAACCCCGATTTAAATCCCGAATACGTGAACTCTTTTGAAATTGGGTATACTAAACTTGTAAATAGAAATTCATTTGCGATCACAGGTTTTTACCGGAGAACAACTGGGGTGATTACATCTGTACGAACATGGACCGACAATCTTCACTCAATAACAAGTTACTTGAATCTTAATAGCAGTGAGTCGTATGGGGCAGAAGCGTCAAGCAACGTGAACTTGTTTAAATGGTGGAATATGAATGCGAACTATAGCTATTTTCATACGAAATTAAGTGAGAAAGAGAGTAGCATTTTAACAGATAAGACAAGAGAATCGGACTCTTGGACGCTAAGGGCTACTTCAAACTGGTTTATTACTAAATCATTCAGTTTCCAACTTATGTACAATCATCGTTCTCCTGTAGTATCAACAGGTGGTGGTGGATATCGAGGAATGGGTGGTGGAACTCAAGGTAAAACGAGGACAAACTACTATTTTGATATGGGCTCTCGCTACACTTTCTTAAAAGGGAAGGCGGATGTGAGTTTGCGTGTTAGTGACATTTTTAATACCAATAAGTATATACAGGATGGTTTTGGAGATGGTTACACTTCCTACACTAAAAGTTGGAGAGAAACACCCAATATTTTTCTTGGATTTTCATACAAGATTAATGATTATAAACGAAAAACTCAGCAACGTCAGGATGCAGAGACTGATGATATGATGCAATAAATTCAGGAAAGAAATAAGGGGGACGTAGTCCCCTTATTTCTTATCACTACTTTCAAATAGACCTACTGCTTTTTGTTTTCTTATTTTATGGGTCTTGTGAGGTTTT
>NZ_JTLD01000037.1 GCF_000798815.1 Alistipes sp. ZOR0009
TATCCCAGTATTCATATCTCACATCTCAGCACTCATGCCACATATCCCAGTACTCATGTCACATATCCCAGTACTCGTATCTCACATCTCTGTACTCACATCGCATATCGCATATCGCACATCTCACATCTCATTCTCAGGTCTAAGCCCTCTCACGGTCTTTCCCGTTCTCCAAAGCTCGCTCTCCCTGATCTCTGCCAGCTCCTTAGCCAACGTTTCGCGATAGTCGGGTCTACGGGCAGCCTCAATGGCAATGGCAGCCTCCTTACCTTCGCGCACACTTTGGTATAGCTCCTCAAAAACAGGACGAGTAGCCTCCCTAAACTTATGTCTCCAGTCCAGCGCACCACGTTGTGCCGTTACCGAGCAGTTGGCATACATCCAATCCATCCCATTCTCGGCAACTAGCGGCATAAGACTCTGCGTAAGCTCCTCTACCGTCTCATTAAAAGCCTCCGACGGCGTATGCCCCTTCTCTCTTAGTACCGCATACTGCGCTTCAAAGATTCCGGCAATGGCTCCCATTAGCACACCTCGTTCTCCCGTTAAATCGGAGTACACTTCTCGTTTAAAGTCGGTTTCGAACAGGTACCCCGAGCCTACTCCTACTCCATAGGCAATAACTCGTTCATACGCCTTGCCGCTAGCATTCTGGTAGATGGCATAGCTCGAGTTCAAACCCTTTCCCTGCAAAAACAACCGGCGTAAAGATGTTCCCGAGCCCTTTGGTGCCACCAAAACAACATCAACATCGGCCGGAGGAACAATTCCTGTCTGATCATTAAAGGTGATACCAAATCCATGCGAGAATCCCAGCGTTTTTCCTGCCGATAGGTGCTTGCTTACGGTTGCCCAACCGTCAATTTGTCCCCCATCAGACAATAGAAACTGCAGATAGGTTCCCCTATGGCAAGCCTCATCAATATCAAAGAGGTCTTTGCCTACTACCCAACCGTCGTTGATGGCCTTATTCCAGCTGGGCGAGTTTTTTCGTTGGCCAACAATCACGTTAAACCCATTATCTCTAAGATTCAGCGCCTGCCCTGGCCCCTGTACACCGTAGCCAAGCACTGCAATTACCTCATTCTTCATCACCTCTAGCGCCTTCTCTAACGGAAACTCTGCGCGTGTTACTACGTTCTCCTGAACGCCTCCAAAATCTAATAGTGCCATTGTTATTCTGTTTAAAAGTTATTCATAATAGATTCATTTGTAAAAAGCACGATGTGGATTTACCTCCCTGCCCTGCAGCTATGCCACTCCTTCGTTGCTACACGTAGCCTTTAGCGACTAAACCAACTTTTCTGAGACGCCTTTCTAGCTATTCTTTTCTACCTCGTGCTAACTGGGACAATACAGCCTTACTGCAGGTAAACCAAGGGGTAATCCATCATCGAACTCATCTCTGGTTAAGACACACCTAACGGAACGACCCTACTCATTCGCTGTCTCTTTATGGGCACATCCACCTTGGTATGGTAGGTTAGATGCGTATCTAGCACATCTACCGCCCTATTTATTTGTAGCTGTAGCTTATTTGCCTCGTCACGCTCGGCCACAAACACAATCCGGTATAGCGAGCTTCCTGTCTGGCTCTGCGAGCTTACGCTTAGCACTTCCATATGCCTGCGGCTAAACATCATCAGCACCTTGGTAAGCATACTTATGTGCTCGGCGCTATGCACCACCATCTCAAAATGTTCCTTCATCGTTCTATTTTTTAGTTACTTTAGTCTTACCTCGTTCACGGCGCATCCTGCTGGTACCATCGGGAATACGTTATCCTCCTTCTCTACCACAACCTCCAAAAAGTAGGGACCGCTACATTTTAGCATCCGCTCTACGGCCAACGGCAGTTCCTCCTGCTTGTCCACCTTCTCGTATGGTATTCCATACCCCTTTACAATCATTCCAAAATCAGGATTGCTCATCTCCACAAACGAGTAGCGTTTCTCGAAAAAGAGTTCCTGCCACTGCCGCACCATTCCTAGGAAGTTATTGTTTAGCAATACTATTTTCACGGGGATATTCTCGTTCGAGATGGTTCCCAACTCCTGAATTTTCATCTGCAGTCCACCATCTCCAATCACCGCAACCGTGGTTCTGTGCAGTGCTCCAAGTGCCGCCCCCATCGAAGCAGGAAGCCCAAAGCCCATTGTACCCAACCCTCCAGAGGTTATCTGGCTTCTTTGCCGCTTAAATGGATAGTATCTCGATGTCACCATCTGATGCTGCCCCACATCGGTAACTACCACGGCCTCTCCTTCAGTTTTTTCAGCAACCTCTTTCACTACCATCCCCATAGTAATCCCCTTTTTAGGATGTAGCTGATTTTCGATAACCTCTTGCTGCTCCGTAGCCATACATTCCTTAAAGCGCGCTACCCAACTTCCATGCTCCCTCCTACTTATGCAAGCACACAAGGCCTCCAACGCCTCCTTTGCATCGGCAAGTACAGGAACATCAACAGGTACGTTCTTTCCAATCTCTGCTTCATCAATATCTATGTGGATGATCTTCGCTTTTTTGGCATAGCGCGATAAATCTCCCGTAACCCTGTCGTCAAAGCGCATTCCTACGGCAACCAGCAGGTCACACTCATTGGTAAGCAAGTTCGGACCATAATTTCCGTGCATTCCCAGCAATCCCACATACAAAGGATGATCTGTAGGGAACGAAGAGAGCCCCAAAAGTGTCTGCGCTACAGGAATCCCGCTTATTTCAGCCAGCTGCAGCAGCTCTTTCTCAGCCCCCGATAGCGTAACGCCTTGCCCTACCAGCATCATTGGCCTACAAGCCTCATTTATCAGCGCAGCAGCCGCCTCTACCTGCTTCATGCTTAGCGTTGGCTTAACTTTAACTCCCTTAGAGCTACTCCACGGAGTGTAGCTGTATGGCGCCTTAGCAAACTGTATATCCTTGGGGATATCAACCAGCACAGGCCCAGGCCTACCGCTACGCGCAATGTAAAAGGCTCGTGCAATAACATCGGGAATCTCCTCCACGCTTCTAATCTGCACGCTCCACTTGGTTATCGGCAGCGAAATATTCATGATATCAATCTCCTGAAAGGCATCAGTTCCCAACAGCTTACCGCCAACCTGTCCTGTAAGGCACACCACAGGCGTACTATCTAGATAGGCGTCTGCAATTCCCGTTACAAGGTTGGTAGCGCCTGGTCCCGAGGTCGCCAAGGCAACGCCAACCTTTCCGCTACTACGGGCATAGCCCTGCGCGGCGTGTATCGCCCCCTGCTCGTGGCGCACTAGAATATGCCTCAGCTCATTCTTATAATCAAAAAGCGCATCGTAAGTTGGCATAATGCCTCCTCCTGGATACCCAAAAAGGATGTCTACATTCTCGCAAAGCAACGTTCGTACAATAGCCTCAGCGCCCGTTATCGGCTGCTCGCTTCTGCGCAGCGTTTCGCCATACTGAATATTTTCCATAGTCTACTATCTATCCGTTATACATCCTTTCGATGCGCTCGATACTAAAGCGGCATACTTGTACAGGTAGCCCGTCGTTGCGGTGGGCGCTGGCGCTTTCCAGCCCTTTCTGCGCGACTCAAACTCCGCGTCGCTCACATTCGCAGCTAAGGTGTTCTGCTCCGCATCAATGGTTATCACATCCCCATCTTCAATCAACCCTAGCGGACCTCCAACTGCCGCTTCTGGGGTTATATGTCCAACAACAAAGCCATGCGAACCTCCCGAAAATCGGCCATCGGTTATCAGCGCAACCTCCTTACCCAATCCAGCACCCATAATCGCCGATGTAGGCTTAAGCATCTCTGGCATACCAGGTCCTCCTTTCGGTCCAACGTTACGAATCACCACCACATCGCCCTTTACAACCTTACCCGTCGAGATTCCCTCGTTGGCAGCCGCCTCTCCATCAAAAACTTTTGCTCGTCCTGTAAAACGAATCCCCTCTTTGCCGGTTATTTTGGCTACTGCGCCTTCTGGCGCTAGGTTTCCATACATAACTCTTAGGTGTCCCGATGATTTTAGCGGCCGTTCTAGCGGAACAATCACATCTTGCTCTTCCGAAAGATCTGCTGCCTCTGCAAGATTCTCTGCCAACGTCTTCCCTGTTACGGTTAGGCAGTCACCATACAAAAAACCTTTCTTCAGCAGGTACTTCATCACTGCAGGAGTTCCTCCTATGGCATGAATATCCTCCATCATGTACTTACCGCTGGGTTTTAGGTCGCCAATAAGCGGCGTTTTATCGCTAATTCGCTGAAAGTCGGTTAGCAAAAGCTCCACTCCAATTGTCTTGGCCATGGCCAGCAGGTGGAGCACCATGTTGGTCGATCCACCCAGCGCAATGGCCACGGTTATGGCATTCTCAAATGCCTTTTTAGTAAGGATATCGCTTGGTTTTATGTCTTTCTCAAGAAGTTGAAGCATTGCCTCGCCTGCAGCAACACACTCCTGCTGCTTTTCCTTGCTCACCGCAGGATTCGAGGAGGAATAGGGCAACGACAACCCCAAAGCTTCAATAGCCGTTGCCATCGTGTTGGCCGTATACATCCCTCCGCAAGCACCAGGCCCCGGACAGCTCTTCCTGATGATACTCTTGTACTCCAACTCGTCTATATTGCCTGCTACCCGTTCGCCATACGCCTCAAAAGCCGAAACGATGTTCAACTTTTTGCCATTGTGTACTCCTGCAGCAATGGTTCCTCCATACACAACTATCGAGGGGCGATTTAAGCGTGCCATTGCCATTACAGCCCCCGGCATATTCTTATCGCAGCCAACAACGGCAATAACACCGTCGTAGTGCTGAGCGCTTACCACCGTTTCAATGCTATCTGCAATAACTTCCCTCGAAGGAAGAGAGTAGCGCATCCCCTCTGTCCCATTTGCAATACCATCACTCACCCCAATGGTATGAAAAATCAGCCCAAGCAGCTCCTTTTTCGAACAACCTTGCTTTACCTCCTTAGCCAGATCATTCAAATGCATATTACATGGATTTCCTTCGTAACCAGTGCTTACAATACCTACCTGAGGCTTCTTCAAATCTTCCTCTGTTAGCCCAAGCGCGTAAAACATCGCTTGCGAAGCAGGTAGCGTATCGTTCTGCGTTACATTTCTGCTGTACTTATTCAACTCCATGACAAAAAATTGTTTTTATTACGTTAGGTATCAGTTAATATCAAAAAAAAAATCCTGCCTCTTTTCGGTGAGACAGGATCGTACTATTGCGCTAACACACTATACTCCAGCCTCACCCACTCGGTAGAATGACGATAATAATGAGCACAATAATGACGCTAATTCGACCTGCCAAATGCAGGCGAATCAGACTTCCTAATCCTACTATGTTCGAGAATTCTCTCATGCTCATTTTCCGTTTCCGTCCGTTTCCTATTCTACTCTACTCTAAAAACAAAAAAGCCTTCGCGGTTTTGTCCGGAAGGCTCGTGCTCATATCTTGCAGCTGCATACTACCCTCCGAACTGTGACCTAAAAATCACAATGACTAGAAAGCTAATAATATGCAGGCCAAAATTCGACATCACAATTGTTGTGTTTTGTTCGGTTGCAATATAGGGAACTATTATTTTGATGGTACAACATTTTTAAAGGTTTATTTCTAAATATTTTTTGAGACACCAAAACATCCACACGCAAACATCTACAAAACAAACAAATAAACCACCAATTTTTATTTTGTTAATTTTTACACAAGCCTGTTTTTTACCATTTATCAACATTAATGCACCATTTTAGTTTCACCTACAAAAAAGATATTCAGATATAAATTATAGCAACAGATATAAAGCCATACTAAGATTGGCACGAACGAATTTAAGCGCAACCAATAATTTCAAAACAAATTATTACATGCCGTTATCTTCCTGTCAACACCTACTTTTCACCATCAAAAAACTCTTTTTTACCATCAAAACGTCATTTTTTTGTCAACTTCCCCAAATAACGTCCAAAATAGCCATGCAAAACAGCCGTCTTTATAAAGTAAAACAGCCCAAAATCAGAGAGCATTTATCCCTCAATAGCTATCTTCGTCCAAAATTTATTCAATGGATTTCAGCCTTCGCAACAACATCATCAACCTTTATGTAGTTAAAATAGCCAAATGGTTCATGCTGGTTATGCCTATTGTTGTACTTTTCTATAATGCGCACGGGCTAAGCATGAAAGAGGTGTTCATCCTCCAAGCAATCTACTCTATTTCGATAGTTGCTTGGGAAATTCCATCTGGTTATGTAGCCGATGTAATTGGACGGAAAAAAAGTTTGGTCATTGGAGCCGTACTCGGATTTCTTGGATACCTTATATATAGCTGCACGTATGGATTCTGGGGCTTTGTATTGGCCGAGGTTACGTTAGGCATTGGTCAAAGCATGATATCCGGTGCCGATTCTGCGCTTTTATACGACTCGCTCATTCACGCAAAAAAAGAGCGGGAGTACAACCGATACGAAGGGCTAACTACCTCCATCGGAAACTTCGCAGAAGCGTTAGGCGGAATTCTTGGCGGACTTCTAGCTATATATTCTATCAGATATCCGTACTACGCACAGGCTGCAGTTGCGTTTATTGCCATTCCATCATCCATCTTACTAAAGGAGCCTCCTCTAAAAACCCAAAAACGGAAACCAAACTGGACCGACATTTTCAAAATTATAAAGGAAACGCTGCACAGCAACCCTAAGCAGAAATGGAATACCCTTTTCTCTTCATTCACAGGAGCATCAACGCTTACAATGGCTTGGTTTGCCCAACCCTACTTCAACGAAGCCAACCTGCCTATCCAATGGTTTGGCATCGTTTGGACCATCTTAAATCTCGTTGTAGGTATTAGCGCAATTTATGCCTTCAAAATAGAAAAACGGTTTGGTCCTGTAGCAACCGTAACGGGTTTTACCATACTACTTAGCCTATCCTATATCCTGCTCGCTTTGAAAATATGGTTACCAGGCCTATCTATTTTGCTCCTATTCTACATTGCCAGAGGCATAGCCACCCCTACTCTTAAGGATTATGTAAATAGAATTACAGAGTCTGATGTAAGAGCAACGGTTCTATCTATTCGAAATTTCACAATCCGAATAATATTTGCCGTAATGGGCCCAATCTACGGATGGTGTATCGATGCATATGGACTAAAAGAGGCGCTATTTCTAGCTGGTGCTCTCTATTCTCTTTTCAATTTTGTTACCCTTTTCTACTTTATTAAGTACAAAACCTACGAGTAGCATACCTCCTCATGACATCATTTAACGTAATGCGATACATCAACATCCAAAACATTTACAACTATTTACACAAAACACGTATAAAAAAAAGGCATAATATTTGCCAATAAAGGAATAAGAAACGCTGCGGTGAACGTTTTTCTACTACATTTGCCGCACTCTTACTTTGAATTGATGTTGAGATTTTCAATTAATTCGCTAAAGGATTTATTCGAAGAGAGCACGATGCGTTATGCAGGAAACACCGCGTATTCGTATACCAACGGCGAAACCTACACTTACAACGATATTCGTGCAAAAGTAGAAGTAATCCAAGCACAGATGAGCGATTTAGGGCTTACGTCTGGCGACAAGATTGCTATCCTTAGCCAAAACATGCCAAACTGGAACATCGCCTACTTTGCAATTACCACTGCAGGAATGATCGCTGTACCAATCCTACCCGACTTCTCTCCTGCCGAGATATCGAATATACTAGAGCATTCGCAGTCGCGAGCAATATTTGTATCAGACAGGCTACGTTCAAAGATCGAAGAAGAAGCGGTAAGCAAGCTTTCAACTATTTATAGTATAGACAACCTATCCTTAGTAAAAGGCGAAAAAGTTACTTCTAGCGCAACGGTAAAGGCTACGCCTATGCCCGATGACTTAGCGGTTATCATATATACATCAGGAACAACAGGCCGTTCTAAAGGCGTAATGCTTAGCCATAAGAACTTGGCTAGCGAGGTTATGATGGCCTCAGACCTTCAGCCTGTTTATCCCGAAGATGTTTTTCTCTCCATACTTCCCCTTTCCCATACCTACGAATCGTCGTTAGGAATGCTGCTTCCATTCTACGGAGGCTCCTCGGTTGTGTATATGGAGAAACCACCCGCAGCATCAACATTGGTTCCGCTTCTAAAAAAGGTACAACCAACCATAATGCTCAGCGTTCCGCTAATTATCGAAAAGATATACAAAGGGCAAATTCTTCCCAAGTTTACCCAAAGCAAGGTTGTAAAGATGCTCTACTCAATTGCTCCTATTCGCAAAATGCTTAATAGAGTTGCTGGGAAGAAACTGATGGAAACCTTCGGAGGACGTATTCGCTTCTTTGGCATCGGAGGAGCAAAGCTCGATCCTATTGTAGAGAAGTTTTTAATGGAAGCCAAGTTCCCCATCGCCATTGGCTATGGGCTTACCGAAACGGCACCGCTACTGGCTGGCACAAATCCTCAAATGGCAACCTTTCAATCCACAGGTCCAGCCATTAATGGTGTATCTATCCGCATCGACAACCCAAACCCTCAAACGGGGGAAGGCGAAATTGTATGCAGCGGTCCCAATATTATGATGGGCTACTATAAGGACGAGGAGCAAACCAAGGCAGCCTTCACCGAAGATGGCTGGTTTAAAACAGGAGACCTTGGCATTGTCGACAAAAAGGGATTTATCTACATTAAAGGTAGACTAAAAAATATGATACTAGGGCCAAGCGGCGAAAACATCTACCCCGAAGAGATCGAATCTGTAATTAATGAGTATTCTTTTGTGGTCGAATCCTTGGTTGTCGAAAAAAAGGGTAAGCTTGTTGCCATGGTTCACTTTAACTATGAGGAACTAGAGAAGCAGTTCCACCATATGAAGGAGGATGCCATCAGAAGCTTCAACGAAAAGGTCGAGAAGATGAAGGCGGAGCTACAAGACTATGTAAATGCCCGTGTCAACAAGTTCTCTAAGATATCTCTTGTGATAGAACAAAAGGTACAATTTGAGAAAACCCCAACTCATAAAATAAAAAGATACCTATACTGGTAGTCTTTTCTGGAATAATGCTAACAGGCGCTTCGAAATAGAAATTTGAGGCGCCTTGTTAGTTTTAGCCGGCAAACCATCCTCGTTCCTGTGCATAATAGTATATCGAGAGTATATTTTTGCTCCAATTAAAAGAAGCAAACGAAATCAAAGCAGTAAGCAATAGCCTCATCGGCATAAGTTTATTACGCCTCAATTCGTCCTACTTTAACAATCCTGATTGAAGCGCAACATAAACCGCTTCTGTAATATTCTCAACATTTAGCTTTGCGAAGATTCGCTTCTTATAGTACTTGATATAGGTAATATTCTGGTTTAGCATCTTCGCCATCTTTTGCTCGTTGTAGCCTAATGTGGCAAAATGCAGAATGGTAAGCTCCTCTTCCTTTAAGACCGTATTATCATACGGGACAAACTTCTCCTTCAGCGGAAGGTATATCTGCCGCTTATCCCCATCGTACATATAAATAGTCGTTTTCTGAACCTTCTCCCTTCTACCTGGCTTTATTACGCACAAATACACCCATGGTAAACCATCAACATTAAAGTATAACGGATGGCATACGCAGTCTACGTTAACTAGCATTCCCATCTTCGTTCTAAGCTTAAACGATGAGTTTATAACAATGCTTTTCAATGATTTTTCTTGGATTAACGAGGCTATTGTCTGAAAACGAATACGATTTTCCTCTATTTTATCTTCCTGATTCTCGCTTGCAAGTAGCATCCGAATAGCTTCATCTGTATTGCTAGGCAGCTCTTCCCGTTTATATCCTGTCAGAAGGACAAAAGAATCAGAGTAGAAAAAATATTCCCATGCCAAAGCGTCCAACAGCATACATTTTAATCCTATTGAATGGGCCATTATCGAAATATGGCGCTCTATATTTTTAATATCATCATTAAAACCTAGCTTAACCTTTGCTTTATCCATATCTATTTTATTTTCCCAAAAGACCCAACTTGTGAATTGTAAAAAGAGCCTGAGGCATATTCTTTACGTTTAGCCGCATAAACAGCTTATACTTTATATTTTTCAGATCAGGCATTGATATATTCATCTTTTCGCAAATTTCCACTTCACTAAAGCCCTGGCCCGAATAGTTGATTATTTGTAGTTCTGTTGGCGTTAGCTCTACTTTCTTTAATTCTTGAAACTTTTCATTTTTGAAATCATACTTAAAGTTTTTCTCATTTTTGCCATATGATATCACCAAAAAAGGCAAGTCATGCTCCTTCTCTGGCCTGACAATAAAAAGCATGCTGCGAAGCTTATCGCCTACAAAATCTACAGGGATTCCCACTATTGTAAATTGCCGAAAATGCTTGTCTAACTTAAGAAACAGTCCAAACGTCAAGTTAAAGTTCCAGCCTAGATTTTTACCATCAGCGGACAAAAAATGGTGAACCGCCTTGTTTATTTGATTCAGCAGCGCGATTCCCTCCTCATTCAAATGATCCACCCAAAAAGCGTAATCCAACTCCCGTTCAAACTTAGTGTCGCTAATCTTAGGGTTATACGAAGCCATAAAGATCTTCCTACAATACTCATCCACATAGTACAATGTACTTTCGGATATTTTTGCATAAGTGGCAAATGTTATGACATGATTTTCATACGTCACTTCATCAAGCCCCTCCCCAAACTCCATGTTCTCATAAAAAAAAGACAACCGTCCAACCATAACAAAAATTTTATAGGGCTAAATAACTATTCAAACAACACGTTAATAAACTGCAAGAGCGTACTAATAGTAAAGCCCTCCTAATTCATAATATTACACTAACAGGCCGGCATCCCCCATGCGAACCTATATCTACTTCTTACAATCGAATGAAAAAAGATTGATATTATTAGGTTCTGCCAGCAGGTAACATAAATATACAAACCTCTAAACCTTATTATCCATGCAAAGAACCATTAAGTCAATCCAAAGCAAGAAAAACGGCATACTCCAAAAACAAAAATCCTAGAAGATTAATAAACAGAAGACTGACATCCTAGAGATAACCCTCTTTAGCCATATTGTCAACAAGTTTATCATGCAAGATGAGAATGAGTTAATTTAGAATGAAGAAACAGCCATAAAACTAAACACCGAGATCTAAACAAACATTCCCCATATATTTGTTTCGATTAACAAGCTTCGGCCAAAAAACGCCTCAACAACCGCTCTAATTACAATACCGTATGCAACAATTTAGCGGTTTGGGTATTAGACGGATTAAAATAAAAACAAGACCTTGCTAATTGTTTTAAATCTTTACGCCTTAGTTTCGTAAGAATCGGCACCAAAATATAGGCTAAAGTCAACCTATACTTTCTTCTTCTAAATAATATCATCTCTTACAAGACTCCTGCTAAGATTAAAAATGAGCCGCTGTAAAACATGCTTTAACCACTGTTTTAACTGTTTGCAAATATAGAAAACATGTTCAATCAACTACACATGACACCTTTATCGTTTGTGAATTTTAAAACATTAAATATACTTTTGTTTACATTTGAACGACAGCTGGATCTATTCATAAAACGCATTTGTTTATTTATAAAGATATTAACTCACAACAAAAACCTCACACGATCCTTATAAAAGCTCCATGCTGTATCTTTTCATTTTGTATAACAACATACATTTTAAAATCTTTTAATCGACATAGCCTCCCCTCTTTTTATCGTACTCCAAAGCTCAAAACTCTCCCCCAACGCATACTTATCCTTTTAAAGCAAGCATCTACCGCATCTTAATCCTTGCATCCCTCACTCCAATCACTATCCATGCTAATATTCTTTCTATTATAGAGTTAAAGCCTACACCTTCAAATAACGAATTCTATATTACTTCAACCCCAAACCTACACTCAGCAACTTCTCCAACATTTAATGCCACAACCTAAACACCTTGCGTTATGTATTACATATATTAATATTTGTTAGCAGTAGTTTTAATGTTCGTTAGCCATTGTTGTATACTTTTGTCGCAAACATGAACAATCATCTACTTTGTTCATAAATATATTGGTTAAGGGATTTCTAAAGGATAAGCTTTAGTCGATTTCTAAAGAACACCACAGTATAAAAGTATCTACAGAGAGTTTCTTCTCACCTATTTTCGGATACTACGTTTTGTGCTGAAGGAATAGTCGTTTTTACGATTGAACTTACTATACCATATCATGGCTAAAGATTGCAGCCTTTAGCCCAGTATGCGCCTATATCGTAGGTTTATAGGTTCTTTAGAGGACAGTTACTCCCCCGAAATTCCATCAATAACCACATTACAGTTTACTAATTAATAACCAAAGCCCAATTTAAATGAACTTACGGAAAACCGTTTTAGTACTATTGCTTCTACAGACACTTTTCATGCTTAGCTGTAGCAAAAAAAACGAACAGCTCGATTCTATTAAGCTCTCAAAAGAAAGCACCTCGTTTCTACCTATCGAATCTTCGGAAAAGCTGGCCATTATGTGTAATGGGAAATGGGAGGCTACAGCTGATGCTCCCTGGATTAAGCTATCGCCTACTAGCGGAGAGGGTAATGGAGAGGTCGAGATTGCTGTTGAAGACAACCTTGAGCAAACAAGTAGAACCGCCACTATTCGCTTTAAATCTGGTAGTACAACTAAAGTATTTACTGTAAATCAAGAAAAAAGCGATAGGTCAATCACCATCGATAAGCAGAATATTTATGTTGATTTTCAGAATCACGAAGAGGAGCTTACAATAAAGAGTACCAGAAGCTGGAAGGTATCTACGCCAACCGAAAGTTGGATTTCCATATCAAAAGCAGCAGGTACTGGCACCGAGAGTATTAAAATTACAATTTTACCGAGTACGCTTGTTGGGGTTGAAAGAAGCGCTTCGCTTCAGATTATTTCGGGTAAAGAGGTTGCAACGCTCAATGTAAAACAGGAGGGCAAGCCCCTTGAGTTCAAAGCCACCGATAACGATATTGAAACAGACAGCAACGGAGGTAACAAAATCGTAGCTATCAACGCAAATACCTCTTGGAGAGTGGCAGGAGACATCCCTCAATGGATCACTCTTTCAACAAAGCAAGGAGATGGCAACGCAAAGGTAAATATTACCATTGCGAAATACGATAATGAAGCAGCTCGGTCTGCAACACTAAAGGTTATTGCCTTTACTGGCGATAAGGAACTTGGCAACCTTTCCATTAAAGTATACCAAGCAGGCCGACCTAAGGTTAATCCGTTAAGAGTAAAGGATAGCTTAGCGCTAGCTGCCCTTTATAAGTCGGCGGGAGGTGAACAATGGAAAGAAAAATGGGACTTAAGCAAGCCCATCAGCACCTACCACGGCGTCAAAATAAAAGACGACAGAGTTGTTGTTATCAACCTTTGGAATAATGGTCTAAAAGGAACCATTCCAAACGAGCTAACAGAGCTAAACCAGCTTTGGGAAATCCAGCTTGGCCATAACGAGCTCACCGGTAAAATACCAGAAGACTGGAGCAAGCTAACCCTTTTGACATTTTTCAAAATGCCGTACAACAATCTGGAGGGAACAATCCCAACTTCGTTAGCTAGGTGCAAGCATCTAATGGAGCTTATCCTTGATGAGAATAAGCTAACAGGAACTATCCCTACAGAGCTAATCAACCTAGAGCTGCTAACCAACCTGCTACTTTCCGGAAATAAGCTAGAGGGAACTATCCCATCTTTTAAAGGATCGAGCCTTGCAATGCTTTACCTGCAAAATAATAACCTAACAGGCTCCATCCCGAACTCTATAGGAAACCTCCCCCAATTGCAACGTCTAGGTCTTAAGTTAAATAAACTCTCAGGTATAGTTCCTTCTAAGCTTCAACAAAATTCTCATTGGGACGAATGGGAGAAATATAACCTAATTACCCTACAACAAAACGGAGTGGTACTACCATTAAAATAGCAGCAATAGCTACTTAAATAGATTAAAAGCCATAAAGAAAGATCATCCGTGCCATAGCAGCATACTGTAGACGGTGTTTATTCAATCCCCCTTGTTTTTTCACCACACCACCACTCTACAATGTGCTAAGAGCAAAAAGCATCGGGTGATCTTTCTTCCTTTTACTCCGCACAAAGGCAATAGCGATTCTTTACTCAAATCATATCCTAACAAAGGCAGCTACTTGGTAGCTGCCTTCTATTTTTACAGAAGCATATCCCCGAAAAAAGGAAGATGCTGCCCCTAAACATATAAAACAAGCTTGCACGATAGGCAAAGAAGTGTACCTTTACCTGCAAATAAGCTAGGGGTGCCTAACATTACAGGCTGAGATTATACCCTTTAACCTGATCAGGATAATACCTGCGTAGGGAAGTGTAGGACATTCGTCCATTTTTGCAATGCCATGCTCCGCATTCCGGCTTATTCATAATTTTAAACCTACTATTATGGAGCAAATTGTTTCTGCAGGAATTATTGATTCCTATTTCCGAAAGCTTAAAGAAAATCTTTCTGTCGATGTCGCCATTGTTGGAGGAGGTCCCTCTGGACTTGTAGCAGCCTACTTCCTTGCTCAAGGAGGTGCTCGAGTTGCCCTTTTCGAACGCAAGCTTGCCCCCGGAGGCGGTATGTGGGGTGGAGCTATGATGTTTAATGAAATTGTCGTTCAAGAAGATGCTATTGGCGTTTTAAAGGAATTTGGAATAAACCACGTAAAGTACCAGGAAGGATACTACACTGTTGATTCGGTACACGCCACTGCTGCCCTCACCTACCATGCTTCCCGAGTTGGAGCCACCATCTTTAACTGCACCTCCATAGAGGATGTTGTTTTCCATAACAACCGCGTTAGCGGATTGGTGATAAACTGGGCACCCGTACACCGCGAACGTATGCACGTCGACCCTCTTGTTATCATGTCTAAAGCAGTTATCGACGCCACCGGACACGATTGTGAGATAGCCCGCACGCTCGAACGCAAAAACGGAATTGTACTAAACACCGATACTGGTAAAGTTATGGGAGAGCGTTCGCTCGCCGTAGAAGAGGCCGAACGTACCACCATAGAGAACACCAAAGAAATTTATCCTGGACTATTTGTTTCCGGAATGGCTTCTAATGGAGTAAGCGGCAGCTACCGCATGGGCCCAATATTCGGGGGGATGCTCCTTTCTGGGAAAAAGGTTGCCGAAGATATCCTTGCTTCTATAAAGTAGCCATGACTCCTAGCAAAATAGGGCTTTACGTTATTATAACAAAGCCCACCCTTAGCTATAAGGCTATTGCCGAGCAGTGTGTGGCTAGCGGTATTACAATGCTTCAGCTGCGCGAAAAGCATTTGTCCGACGCCGAGCTGCTACGCGTTGCCCGCGACTTACGGGCAATTACTGCGGGAACAAATACGCAGCTTGTCATCAACGATCGTCCCGATATTGCTGAGCTATGCCGTGCCGACTTCCTGCATCTTGGTCAGGATGATATTCCTATTGATGATGCCCGAAAGATTGTTGGTGATATGAAAATTGGACTCTCCACCCACTCCATGCAGCAGGCTCAGGAGGCAATGAAACACGCTCCAGCCTATATAGGATTTGGACCAATATACCCAACCAACGCAAAGGCCAATCCGGATAAGCCAGTCGGAACCGAGCTGCTGAAGCAGGTACTTGGAGTTGCCTCTGTTCCCGTTGTGGCAATTGGTGGAATATTTCCCGAAAATATCCACGAGGTTGTAAAAGCGGGTGCTACCAACGTGTCGTTGGTTCGCCACTTTATGTCGGCAACCAGCACCAGCGAGCTACAGCTTAGGCTATCCGAAATTCAGCGTAAGCTAAACCCTTAAAAGGCATGATGAGGACAGTAGCACTACAATGTGAAGCTTTATAGCCTTCCCCAAACTAAAAAGACGAGAATAAATGATAACACAGCTAGAATATGCCAAGGCGGGTATTGTAACCCCCGAAATGAAAACTGTAGCAGCCTACGAAAAGGTAGACCCCACCTGGCTTTGCCACGAGGTTGCCCAAGGACATATCGTTATACCCAAAAACATCAACCACCAGTTCGACGCCAAAGGCGTAGGTGCAGGTATCAGCATCAAGGTGAACGCCAACATTGGCACCTCCGATCGCCACTGCTCGCTAGATGAGGAGCTCGAAAAGCTGGATGTTTCGGTAAAATATGGTGCCGATTCTGTAATGGATCTCTCTACTGGCGGCGACCTTCACCATACGCTAAATACCATCATTGGTAAATCGCCCATTATGGTAGGTACGGTACCCATATACAGCGTAGCAACGCGGCTACTTGCCCGTGGCGGAGCAATCGCCGACCTTGATCCAGAAGAGCTCTTCGCCGAAATTGAGTATCAAGCCAAAGCGGGAGTCGACTTTATGACGCTACATTGCGGAATAACCCAAACTTCGGTTTCCTTCCTCCAAAATCACGATCGTACCTGTGGTGTTGTAAGCCGAGGCGGCTCCATTTTAAAAAGATGGATGAAGGATAATGGCAAAGAAAATCCTCTTTACGAGCAGTACGACCGCATACTTAAAGTATGCCGCCAGTACGATGTAACCATAAGCCTTGGCGATGGATTCCGACCTGGCTGTGGAGACGACGCCACCGACCGCGGACAGATTGCCGAACTGCTAATTCTGGGCGAACTGGTTGATAGAGCCAGAGCCGCAGGCGTACAGGTTATGGTAGAAGGGCCTGGACATGTTCCCCTAAACCAAATAGAGATGAACATGAAAATAATGAAAAGGCTCTGCAACAACGCACCATTCTACGTGCTTGGTCCGCTACCTACCGACGCGGCTCCTGGATACGACCATATTGTTGGTGCAATTGGAGGAGCGCTAGCCGGGATGCACGGAGCCAACTTCCTCTGCTACGTAACGCCTGCCGAACACCTCTGTCTTCCCAACATCGACGACGTACGAGAAGGAGTCATAGCCAGCCGTATTGCCGCACAATGTGCCGATTCGGCCAACAACATCGGCAGCGCTCGGAACCGAGACCTAGCCATATCAAAAGCACGACGCGATTTAAGCTGGGAAGGGATGTTTGCTCACGCCATTAACCCCGAACAGGCACGCAAGCGTAAGCACGAGTCGGAAAGCCACAACGAAGATCACTGCACCATGTGCGGTAACCTTTGTGCCATAAAGAACGACACGCCAACTCTGTAATACCCTTAACAACTAATTCTGGTATAAAAAGCGATAAGCAAATCAGGCGAAGTTTTACCTCGCCTGATTTTATTTTAAAGCATGCTTTATACCCAAAATAAGCA
>NZ_JTLD01000038.1 GCF_000798815.1 Alistipes sp. ZOR0009
TCCTAAGTCTGGCGCGGCTACCAATTACGCCACATCCGCAGGTGCGTTCGTTATCGGAATTGCGCTGCAAAGGTAACGGAAAAACTGCAACTTCAAAGAGTGAAATGCTGCTTGTTTTATGCTTTTGGATACTTTAGTTGTTTGTGCGCTATTTTCGAAGTTCGAAATTTTGTCCAAGGTAAAGTTTTCGAACAGTTTCGTCTGCTGCAAGAACCTCTGCGGTGCCGCTTCTGAGGATTTCTCCATCGTACAAAAGGTATGCTCTGTCTGTGATAGATAGCGTTTCGTGCACGTTGTGGTCTGTAATGATAATTCCGATATTTTTTTCAACCAGCTTTTTTACGATGCTTTGAATGTCTTCTACCGCAATAGGGTCTACACCTGCAAATGGTTCGTCAAGAAGAATGAATTTTGGGTCTATTGCTAGACAGCGCGCGATTTCCGTTCTGCGTCGTTCTCCTCCAGAAAGCTGTATGCCGAGACTCTTGCGGATTTTTTGGAGGCTGAATTCGTTAAGTAACGATTCTAACTTTTCCTTTTGCTCCTCAGCGGATAGTTTCGTTAGCTCAAGGATCGTTTTAATGTTATCTTCAACACTTAATGTTCGAAAGACAGACGCTTCTTGTGCTAGATAACCGATTCCTTTTTGCGCACGCATAAACATTGGCATGTTGGTGATATTTTCGTCATCCAGAAAAATTTCACCTTCATTGGGCCGGATGAGGCCTACAATCATGTAAAAGCTGGTGGTCTTCCCAGCCCCGTTGGGGCCTAAAAGTCCAACAATCTCACCTTGGTTGACCTCGATTGACACTCCTTTTACGACTGTGCGTGCCTTGTATCGTTTAACTAGATTTTTGCTATATAGCTTCATTGTCTTCGATTTTGCAATTCGCAAATTTAGAAAATAATCTGAAGTCCTGCTCTAATACCGAACTTATCAATATTAGGATTCTCGAGATGGCTTAATCTCCAAATGGCGTCAATGCGAATTATCTTAAAGATATTTTCGATACCAACGCCCACTTCGTAGTAAGGCTTGTTTACTTCCATTAATCCAATAGGAAAGGCGTACTCTTTAGTTTTGTTGGCGTTTGAGAGTGCTCCAACAAGTGCTTTCCCGTAGGCTATTTCTCGCCATTTAAGCTTACGCATGAGTGGGATGTGGTTAAGAAATAGTCCGTTGAAATGGTGCTCTAGAGTGATGCTACCCCATGTGTCGCTTGCAAATTCGTAATAGTTCATCATGTTGAAGGCATAGCGATTGAGTGCGTAGGTTTCATTTCCTTCGTGTAGCTTAAGAAGAGGGTAGGGAACGGTGCCAAATAATTTTCCTCCTTCTATGGCATAGCGAAGGTATCCAAATGGGTTTAAACTGAGTTTGTGGACTAAGTTGGCATTGAGCATGGTGTAGCTATACTTAGAACCGCCTACCTTTTTTAGTCCAAATGTCGCGTTGATGTTTATGATTGGGTTTTGGCTGCCCATAGAAACTCTCTCAAATTCTCCTTGTACATACTTTTCGCCTCTTGCAATTCTAGTACTGAGCGATATCGTTGCATCAGGCAGGTGGGTGTCTATTGTTCCGTCGTATTTTTTGAATGTCACAAAATCAGAAGGTTTGATGTTTCGATATGCTACCTCTATGCCACTACTAATACCCGGTAACCATTCGTAATCGAATCTAACTTTTGTGAGTTCTATCATGTTTAGCTTGTAGTTCGGATTTCTTCGAAGTATGGATGTGAGAATATTGTCTTCGGCCAACGAAAAGGGGCTTAATCCCATTTGCTCAATATCCTTTTTGTACTGTGCATATCCTGTTATGCGTGGTTCTTTGCTAAACATGTATAGCAAGTCGCTTCCATATTTAAATTCTTCATCCTTAAATCCGTATGCCACAAATGCTCCAACCATAACTGTCTTGGAGAATTTGTTTGACGTTCGACCTGTTAATTTTATTCTGTTTCCTTCAATTTTATTGCTGCTAATGGTTTGATAGTAAGGGCCATATTCGAAATATCCAATTGGGTAGTAGTAGTTTATGAGCAAGTTGGTGATGTTGGTTGCTGTTTTAAATAGGGGAACCTCTTGTACTTGTTGTACCATCTTAAAGATTCCCTTTTCTTGATCTGATAGTTCAACTGGACGGTTTTGGCTCCAAAAATCGGTTGGTTTATCTAATGCTTTTGGGTCTAAAATGATGTTCGGAGAACTCTTTTTGGTCGAATCAGGAAAAGGAACATTCAGTTTTACGTTTTCGACGACGCTTGTGTTGTGTCCAAAAAAGCCAACAGTTCCTTTTATTATTTTGAAATCAACAAAAAGTGAACTTTTCTTAGGGAACCACAAAGAGTCATTTAACGGCTCGAAAACTTGCTCCGAGGCCATGTCTTTCACCCAATTTATATTTGCATTACGATTTAGCTGCATGACAACCTTTACAACAGCGTAGGTAGAGTCGTGTACCCACATCTCACCGGTGAATGTAGGTTCTTGTTTTCTTTTTGGAACAAAGGTCATTCGAATGCACCGTTTCCCGTTGATATAGGCGCTATCTTGAAGGTAGTACTTGTAGTAAAAGAGTCCGTTATTATTGAGTGGACTTATTAGACCTTGATCGAAAAAGTTGATGAAATTATCATATACGTTGATATTTTGGTACATGCGTCCAGTAAATTGGGCTACGCTTTGGTTGTTTACTCCGGATGTTTGGGTTGCTTTAATAAGCTCCTTCTCCTTTTTGGGAGAGCTGCTGTAGTAGTAGTCAGAAATGGTTTCTGAGAGCAATATGGGAATATAGGTTTTTCCGGTGAGCTTGTTAGTGTCGATATAGTCAAATACAAATTGAAACTGTTTGAGGATTTTTTTATCCTTTAGGTTGCTTTTTATATTGTTGACATCAATTTGCATTTTAGTGTAGGCGCTGTAGCTGTAGGACGGAAGTTTGGCGTAGTTGTTTTTATCCTTGTTGGCGATAATGTTGCGTAGAAAGGCGTGAGCGGGATTTTCTCCTGGACGAACAATGACTTCTTGTAGGGCGTAATTTAGAGGATCAAGTTCTGCCGTAAAGGTGTTTACTCCATTTTTTTTTACAGGAAATGTCTTTTTGTTGTATCCAACATATTGTATAGCAATTGAATCTGTCGGTGTTTTTGTGTCGATGGAGAAAAAACCATTTTGATCAGTGATGGTTCCTATTGTTGACTTAATGAAGGATACGTTACAAAAAGGGAGCGGCTCTTTTGTTGTAGCATCAATGACCTTTCCTTTTACTTTTGTTGTTTGGGCAAAAGATATGGTCGGGGTAAGAAGTAGTATGAAAACAAGAGCGAAAAATGTTGAAATCCTTTTTTGCATATCTAGCTTTTTCTTAATGAAAACGAAAGTTACAACTATTGTAATGATGGGTAAACAACTTTCCGTTAATAGAGCTTAAGTTGTTTGCCGTTTTGTTTCATTTTTATTAGTAAAAGTAAAAGGGATGCTAAGTAGCATCCCTTTTACTTTTAAATAGTATAATCTATTAAGCGATCCCTTCTCTTAGAATGTCGTGTATGTGAACCATTCCTGCATATTTGCCATCTTGTAGAACTACAAGTTGGGTTATCTTGTTTTTTTCCATTTTGTCGAATGCGTTTATAGCAAGCTCGTCTATGCTGATGGTCTTAGGGTTGATGGTCATAATTTCTTTTGCTGTGAGGTTGGTAACATCGTTCCCCTTTTCTAGCATTCTGCGGAGGTCTCCATCTGTAATTACGCCCGCAAGGTTTCCCGAATGGTCGATTACGGCTGTCGCTCCAAGTCTTTTGGAAGATATTTCTATAATAATAGGTCTGATTCTTTCGTCGATGGATACTTGGGGGATTTCTCTTGCGACAACGTCACCAACGCGCATGTAGAGCTTCTTTCCTAAAGCACCCCCTGGATGGTAACGGGCAAAATCTGCGGCCGTAAATCCTTTTAATTTCAGAAGCGTCATGGCTAAGGCGTCTCCAACTACAAGCTGCGCTGTTGTTGAAGAGGTTGGCGCAAGGTTGTTCGGACATGCCTCTTTCTCTACCGTTGCTCTTAAAACGAAATCGGAGTTTAACGCTAGATAGGAGTCGGTGCTCGAAACCATTCCCACAAGCTTATTTCCAAGGTTCTTTACAAGGGGAACCAACGCTTTTATTTCGGGAGTGTTTCCGCTTTTGGAGAGGATTATGATAACATCCTCGGGCTGGATTAGTCCAAGGTCTCCATGTATTGCGTCTGCAGCATGCATGAAGAATGCTGGAGTTCCAGTGGAGTTCATAGTGGCTACAATTTTGCTGGCAATAATTGCGCTTTTGCCAATGCCCGAAACGATAACCCGTCCGTTGCAATTGTATATTAAATCAATGACTTGTTCAAACTCGTCATCGATGTATTCGGCTAATTTTTCGACTGCTTTTGCCTCTTCGAGGATAGTTTGGGCGGCAAATAATTTTATGTCGAAGTTATTTTCCATAACTCTTGCTTTTTTATGATTCTCTTGCTTACTTTAGATATGCAAAGGTACTTGTTTTAATCAATCATTTATATGCTGTTGGAATAGGAATTGATTTAGTGTTAACTTTTGCAAATCGGCTGCGGTGTCGTTGTTAAACGCTTGTTCTTTAGTTAACTTTGTTACAGTACGTGCATGGCAGCTGGTATTTAAATCAATGAAAGCAGAATTTTAGAGGGTTAATTATGTCAGATAAGGTTGACGTTACTCTTTTAGAGTATTTGAAGAAATACTTTGGTTTTACAAGTTTTAAAGGAAACCAGGAGGGCATTATTCGTAATGTGCTAATGGGGAATGATACGTTCGTACTCATGCCTACAGGTGGAGGAAAGTCTCTATGCTATCAGCTTCCTGCGCTGATGCTGGATGGTACGGCAATCGTTATTTCGCCTTTAATTGCCTTGATGAAGAACCAAGTAGACGCTATGCGGAGTTTTATAGAGGGTGATGGGATAGCCCACTTTTTAAACTCTTCTCTTTCTAAAACGGCCATTAATAAGGTAAAGCAAGACATTCTTGACGGAAAAACGAAGTTGCTTTATGTGGCTCCAGAGTCTCTTACTAAGGAGGAGAATATATTGTTCCTCAAGCAAATAAACGTTTCTTTCTATGCAATAGATGAAGCTCACTGTATTTCGGAATGGGGACACGATTTTCGCCCTGAGTATAGGCGAATTCGTCCTATTATCTCAGAAATAGGGAAAGCTCCGCTGATTGCCTTAACGGCAACTGCAACACCAAAAGTGCAGCACGATATTCAGAAGAACTTAGGAATGCTTGATGCCTCTGTTTTTAAATCTTCATTTAATCGGCCAAACCTATACTATGAAGTTCGTCCGAAAAATGATGCAACGAAAGAAATCATCAAGTTTATTCGGGCTAATAGCGGTAAGTCGGGAATAATCTACTGCCTGAGCCGTAAAAAAGTGGAAGAGTTAGCCGATGCTTTAAAGGTTAATGGGATAAAGGCAGTGCCCTACCACGCTGGTCTCGATTCTAACTCGCGATCAGAAAATCAGGATAAATTTTTGATGGAGGAAACGGATGTGGTGGTAGCAACCATTGCGTTTGGAATGGGAATTGACAAACCAGATGTTCGTTATGTCATCCATTATGATATCCCTAAAAGTTTAGAAGGATACTATCAGGAAACGGGAAGAGCGGGACGTGATGGTGGAGAAGGAAAGTGTATTACTTTTTACAGCTATAAGGATATACAAAAGCTGGAGAAGTTTATGCACGGTAAGCCAATTGCGGAGCAAGAAATAGGAAAGCAGCTGCTGCAGGATACGGTTGCCTATGCAGAATCGTCGGTATGCAGGAGGAAGTCACTTTTGCTATATTTTGGAGAGGATTATAAAGAAGAAAACTGTGGATGTTGTGATAACTGCTTGAATCCAAAAGAAATGTTTGATGGGCAGGAGTCTGTTCTACAAATGATAGAGGTAATACAAGAACTTCAAGAAAAATTTAAGGCAGACCATGTTGTTAACTTTATAGTGGGCAACCCAACATCAGGTATAAAAACGTATAAGCATCATCATAACGAGCTATTTGGTGTCGGCAAATCGAAGGATGAGAAATACTGGAATGGTATTGTTCGTCAAATGCTAATTCATCATTTACTAACCAAGGATATCGAGAACTACGGGCTGCTTAAAATCTCGCAAAAAGGAAGGAAATTTGCAGAAGAACCCTATACCATAATGATGGCAAAGGATCATGATTTTGAGGAGGGGGATGAGGAAGAGGTTGCAGGGCAGGCTGCTGCCAAAGGTGGTGGTGCCGCGGATGAGGCGCTGTTTGTAATGCTAAAAGACTTGCGTCGTTCGATGTCGAAGAAACTCGATTTACCTCCTTTTGTGATATTTCAGGATCCTTCGTTGGAGGATATGTCCATCCAGTATCCAATTAATATGGATGAGCTGCAGAATATAGCAGGTGTTGGTGCAGGGAAGGCGAAAAAGTTCGGGAAAGAGTTTGTCGAACTTATTAAAAAGTATGTTGAGGAGAATGAAATTGAAAGGCCTCAGGATATGATTGTAAAGTCGGTAGCCAACAAGTCGCTTAATAAAGTCTTTATTATCCAAAGTATTGATAAACGGATGGATTTTGAAGATATTGCCAAAGCGAAGGGTATGGATATGAATGGACTACTCACCGAAATGGAGGCAATTGTAAGTTCTGGGACTCGTATCAATATCGATTACTATATTAACGACAATGTCGATGAAGACAAGGTTGATGAGGTGCTCGATTATTTCAGGTCGGAAGCTAAATCTGAATCGGTAAAAGAGGCGTTGGAGTTTCTTGGAGAGGAGGATTATTCGGAAGAAGAAATTCGGTTGATTCGAGTGAAATTTATGTCTGAAATGGGTAACTAGAATCTAATAATAAAATAGAAAGCTGTAGGAGACTACGGCTTTTTTTATGCTTATTCTACTTTTCTATTTCTGAATTATTAGCTTTGGAGGAAGTGGAAGGAGGGAGGGTCATGGTGAATCTTGAGTATAGAATAAAGGAGGTGGCTTATTGGTGAAAGGTTTGGGATTCTTAGTTCTTCCTATTATTTTACAAAATCATTTGGTATAACATTGTAGGGTGGGTACCTTTGTGACGAAATGTAAACGAACAGAACGTGTCGAAGGAATTTTTAGAAGGATTAAGCGATGTACAGCGTCAGGCTGTGGAAAACTATAAGGGGCCAACGCTGGTAATTGCGGGAGCAGGCTCGGGGAAAACCCGCGTACTCACGTTTCGTATAGCCAATATGCTGGCCGACGGAATTCATCCATACAGCGTACTTGCGCTAACCTTTACCAATAAAGCTGCGGCTGAGATGAAAGAACGTATCCGGACGGTAGTAGGTGAAAAGGCCAAATATCTTTGGATGGGAACATTTCACTCCATCTTTGCGCGTATACTTAGGGCCGAAGCAGATAAACTTGGCTACCCTTCAACTTTTACCATTTACGATACTTCCGACTCGCGTAGCGTGATTAAATCGATCGTGAAGGAGATGAACCTTGACGAGCAGGTGTATAAAGTGAATGAGGTTCATAGCCGCATATCCTTAGCAAAGAATAATCTGGTAACTCCTGCCGTTTATGCCAATACGTCGAGTTTGGTTACTATGGATGCTGCTAACCGCCGTCCACGGATTGCCGATATTTACAAAAAGTATATGCAAAAGTGCTACCTGTCAGGTGCTATGGATTTTGATGATTTGCTGTTAAATACGAATGTGCTATTTAGAGATCATCCAGATGTGCTGACAAAATACCAGGATATTTTTAAGTACATATTGGTTGATGAGTATCAGGATACCAACATGGCACAGTACTTAATAGTGAAAAAACTTTCGGAGCAGCACGGAAATCTTTGTGTGGTAGGTGACGATGCTCAAAGTATCTACTCGTTTCGCGGGGCAAAAATCGAGAATATCCTCAACTTTCGAAACGACTATCCCAACTATAAGCTTTTTAAGTTGGAACAGAACTACCGTTCGACACAAACGATTGTGAATGCAGCCAATAGTATTATTGCAAAAAATAGCAAGCAGCTGAAGAAAACTTCATTTTCGGCGAAGGATGTTGGCGAAAAAATTAAAGTGTTAAAGGCATACACCGATCAAGAAGAGGGTTTTTTGGTGACAGGGTCGATATCAGATATCCTATATAATACCCATTGTGAATATAAGGATTTTGCAATTTTGTATCGAACCAATGCTCAGTCGCGTATTTTTGAAGATGCACTTCGGAAAAAGAACATTCCTTATAAGATATATGGTGGATTGTCCTTTTATCAACGCAAGGAGATTAAGGACATGGTTGCCTACCTGCGTCTTATTATCAATAATAATGATGATGAGGCATTTAAACGGATAGTCAACTATCCGGCGCGCGGGATTGGAGATACTACAATTACGCGTTTGGAGGAAGCCGCAGCAGCCAACAGCACCAACTTATGGACAGTTGTTACCCAAGCACCATTAGATAAGGTTGGACTAAAGGGGGCCGCAATAAAAAAACTTGGAGAGTTTGCGGAACTTGTTAACACGCTTAAGGCGGCTGTATACACTGAGAGTGCCTACGATTTTGCGCTTACAGTAGCTACGCAGTCGGGTATTCTGAGGGATTTGAAGGAGGATAAAACCAACGAGGGGATTTCGAAGTTCGAGAACTTGGAAGGGTTGCTCAATGGTATTAGAGAGTTTGAGGAAAACGCTAAAGAAAGTGGGGAGCCGTTGCCGATTACCATCGACCGATTTTTGGAAAATGTGGCCCTTTTGACTGATGCTGATAACGAAAAACCTGAAGATAAAAATAAGGTTTCGATGATGACGGTTCACTCTGCCAAAGGGTTGGAGTTTAAGCATATCTTTTTGGTTGGATTGGAGGAAAATCTTTTCCCTGGGCAAATGTCGACCCAGTCTCAGGATGATTTGGAGGAGGAACGTAGGCTATTTTATGTTGCTGTGACGCGAGCAGAAATAACTGCAACCATTTCGTATGCGCAGACGCGCTATAAATGGGGCAATATAACCAGCTGTGTTCCTAGTCGTTTTGTAAACGAAATAGATAGCAGCTATATTGATAATCCCGATGATCGTTGGGGTGGAGCAGCCAGCACATCAGTCGGCAGTCAGAATAGCTACAGCATTCAGGGCTTTAAGGCAAAAACAAACACCATTTCGGCACAACGGACTGTTGCTCCACCCCCTCAGCATAAACCTGCTGTGGCAATTACCGATCCTGCTGATATGAGCGAAATCGAAGTTGGGATGGAGGTAGAGCACGAGCGTTTTGGTTTTGGGAAGGTTGAAAAGCTGGAGGGTAACCTGCCTGAAATAAAGGCTACCGTCAATTTCTCGATGGCTGGTAGCAAGACGTTGCTTCTAAAATTTGCTAAATTGAGGATCGTAAAGCGATAAAATAGAGTAAAGAAAGGAGTACACAGGTGCTCCTTTCTTTATAATAGGCTAGCAGTATTGATGATAAACTGTTTTGTTTACAGCATCTTTAGGAAGTTCTCTTTGTACGATTGGCTTATAGGAATAAGCGTTTCTCCAATTTTTACCATATTACCTTCGATGTAACTGATTTTTTTGATTGCGATTACGAAGGATTTGTGAACTCGAGTAAACAGACTATATCCTAGCATTAGGTGAATGTTTTTGATGGTATCGTGGACTATTAGATTTTTATTCTGGGTACAAATCTTTACATAGTCGCCTACCGATTCGAGGTATAGGATTGAATCTAGCTCTATGCGGTACATTTTTTTATCTGATTTCAGCATAATAAAGGTAATTTCAGTCGAGGATTTTTGGTTCGTAACTTTGGCAACTGCTTTTTGGAATCGTGCAAAAGAGATTGGTTTAACAAGATAGTCTACTGCGTCTAGCTCAAATCCCTCGACGGCATATTGAGGGTATGCAGTTGTGAATATAACCATTGGAGGGGCTGGTAGCATCTTTAGGAGTTCAATCCCTGATATTTCGGGTAGGTTGATGTCAAGAAAGAGCAGGTCTATTTTTTCTTTCTTTAGAAATTCTTTTAAGTCAACGGCATTAGAAAACGTTGCGATTAGGTTTAACTTGCTGTTGGCTGCCGCAAACTGTTCCAGAATGTCGCGGGCTAGAGGTTCGTCATCTAAAATGGCACAGCTAATTTTATTCATACTAATAGATTTATTGTAAGGTTAATGCTAAATGTATTTTGCTTGTCAACAATCTTTAATTTGTAATTATTAGGGTATGTTAATTCAAGTAGTTGCTTTACGTTGTTTAGACCAACCCCGCTTACTTCTGTGCCATCATTGGGTATATTCCTCTTGCAATTTTGAATATAGAGCTTAACGCAATCTTCGGTTAGATCAATAGAAATATGTACAAAGGCATTTTTTATGGCGCTTTTAGTTCCATGCTTGAAGGCATTTTCGACAAAAGGAAAAAGCAACATTGGGGCGATCTGTTTTGAATCAGGATTCCCGTTTTGTTGGTAAAGAACTTTGGTGTCTGAATTTAGGCGCATTCGCTGCAATTCGACATACGCATGAAGAACTTCAAGTTCGCGGCTAAGGAGTATGCGACTACTTCCTGTTTCGTATACCATGTAACGGATGATATCCGATAGCTGTATGAGGGCATCTGCAGCAGAGTCTGACTTGCGGAGTACTAGTGCATAGATGCTGTTGAGCGTATTGAATAGAAAGTGAGGGTTGAGTTGTGACTTTAGCAATTTAAGTTCTGCATCACTTTTTTGTTGAAGAAGGATGGCCATCTGCTTGCGTTGCTGTTCGGAATTAAACCATGATATAGTGAAGTAAAGCAAGGAGGAAATGGTAATTGTGGTGGTCCCTAAAAAAATCAAATCGAAAAAACCGAAGATTGATACGAATATAAAAGATGGGTATATAAGTCCTAGAAATATTTCAAATAGGGTATAAACAAGGGTTGAGAAAATGAGTGTAGCAAATATGATGCTAGCAAAGTAGCTGGCAAATCGCTTTTTGCTGAACAATATTGGAAGTAGCACTAGCCCGTTGAGATATGCTAGAAGAATTATGGGGATTATGAGTATGCCAGCATAAAGATAGTCAGCGTAGTTTGGAGTGGCTTCATCAGCTGTTAACTTAAGCATTATCCAAAAAACAAGGATACAAAGTATTGTATGCAGCAAAAAGCGATTTTTTAGCATTGCTTGGCTATTTAGAAACAACAATTCGTTTTAGAGGAATGGGGGTCGCGTTTTTATCAAAGAGTTTCGCATCGTACTTAAGTAGAAATTTTTGCAACTTTTTGGGCTCTGCAGTTATTAGTACAGAACTATCGACTTTTCCTGAGGTTGAAACGCTTTTCAGGTTCTGTCTAGGAATCTTTACCTTATTGTTTTTGATGCTTTCTGTGAAGAAGTTGTCGTTTGGATTTTGCATTATAATGATATTTTTTTTAATGGATAGCTTCGCTATTTGGTGGATGTGAATCGAGTAGTTCTCTGAATTTGAATCGCTGAATTTCGTCAGGTCAAAATAGTATGCCCCGTTTTTTAGTTTAATGAGATGGGCTAACAGAGTTGTGGTGTCTTTGTTGCTTTTGTCTAGAGAAGAAGGGTGTTTTGTACTTGATTTGTATTCTTTTCTAGAAAGGTAGTATTCTCCGTTTATTTTTTGAAAAGGATTGCTTGGAAGGGTGTTGCTAGTTTGTATCTTCCTCTTTACGTCTAATACTGAAATTTTGTAAGCGTAGATAATAGTGCTTGAATCTCTGCGATAGGTGAACTTCGATATTCTCATTATGGAAGAAGTATCTCCATAATAGATTAACCAATCTCCTTCAATGTGAGGTTTTGTGACTAGCGTGTTATCGGTATAGAAGGGTTGCAACGACTTTACTTTAGAGTCGGAGCAGCTGGTAATTGCTACTGCAGCAGTAACAATGAACAAAAAATAGATTTTTCTCATAATGCGATTTTTTAGCTTATGAAAACAAATCTAAGGTAGGTTTTTTTGGGAATCAAAAAATATCGACGAGATGAATAAAAATGTCGATAAGATGGTGAAAAAGGATGGGCCTCTCAAAGGAGGGCCATCCTTTTTTATTGTTAGTTTGTTTTTTGTGGAGCTAAGAGCACCTGTTGGATGGCTGCTTCTAGTTGATCTTCGGGTAGAGCGCCTTGAACGACTTGTGGCTGTCCGCCCATTGGAAATAGGATCATGGTTGGGATGCTTTGGATGCCATGAGCTCCAGCCAAATCTTTTTCTGCATCAACATCAACCTTATAGATGTTAATTTTGCCAGCATACTTGGCGGCTAGCTTATCGAGAATGGGAGCTACGCGCTTGCATGGTCCGCACCAATCGGCATAAAAATCGACAATGGCGGGAATTTTACCTTCATAAACGAAGGTTTTTGGGTTCTTTTCGTAGTTGTATACCAGCTGAAGGTATTCCGCCTTGGTTATATGCTTGACACTAGCAGTTGGTAAAACTTTCTTAGCAACGTTTTCGGTAGCTTCTTGCGATTTATTGCCTTCCCCATTGCTGTTGCAGGAGATAGCCATCGCAATACCGAGAAGTAAAAGCACTTTTTTCATCCTATTAATTGTTTTTATTTGATTGTTCTTCTTTATTCTCCTTCCGAGAAGGAACCAGCAGTACGCCTATAACAGCAAACCATGCCATAGTGTTGTATGGGTTGGATGTTATGGGGCATGTTCCAGAATTACAGCCAATAAATCGCCAGTATAGAAGGCCTGCTATAACTCCTAAGGCGGCTCCGGTTGCCCATCTAGCATACTTGTTGGTGATTTTTATCATAGGTTGATCTGTTGGTTTGAGCAAATCTATCTAAAATATTTGCATTTGAAGGTGACATTTATCACACGCCAAGGATGCTGCTGTTGATGGCTGGTAGTATTTTAACGTATAGTCGGTTGACCTGTACGTAGCCAGCATCCTCGAGCTTTTTTAGCAAGCGGGATATGACCTCGCGGGAGGAGTTTACCTCGTCGGCAATTTGCTGATGGGAGAGGCTGAGCATTTCGCCAGTGACCTTGTAGTGCTGGCGAAGGTAAAAGATCAGCCTTTCGTCGAGATGGCTAAAGACAACGCTGTCGAAGGTGTCGAGAAGTTCGCTCATACGTCTATTGAAGCTTTGCATGACGTAGAGGCTCCATTCAGGGTATTGCTGCATCCAATTCTCAGGGTTGGGGGAGGGAATGTACATCACCTCGCAGTCTGTAAAGGCAATGGCTCGCATATCTGCTTGGCGGATGCGCATGCAGCATAGCGTTGAGAGTACACATAGCTCCCCCTCTGTTAAAAAATAGAGGAAGTGGGCGTTGTCGTTCTCGTCGACCCGAAAAACTTTGACAATGCCAGAGGTAATAATTACCGCAGAACTGACGAGACCTCCTTTTTTTAGAATGTGCTTTCCGGCTTGGTAGCTTTTGGAGGTGGCGTGCAGTTCTACCATGCCTCGGAGCTCGCTACTTAATGTTGAGTACAGGTTCGGATTTGGTTGGATCATACTTAAGAGCTTATGCTGCAATGTAGGAATAAAAATAGAGATAAAAATAGAGGAGTACAGCATGAAAGGAATAGAGAAGCGACAGGTGGGACGTTGCAATGATAAGGTTGATTTTGACGAGATGAAAGCCGATTTAAACGCTAATCCTAACTATCAATGGAAAGTCATTTCCTGTTGATAGGTTGCAGTTAGTGTTAAATATGAACTTTTTCACGAGATAGTTTTAGTGGGAAACGTGATGTTGTCTGATGTTTTTAATGTCTGTATAACTGTTTTATTGTTAAAAATATAGCTTGTTATATTTTTTGATAAAAAACTAATGAGTTTGATTAACCTTTTTATTGTTTGTTTTGTTAATGATGTATAATGAGTGCAACTGTTTATATTGAAAAGATGCGCTCGTTTGGTTAATAGGTAACGTTTTGAATCTTAAGATTGGTAGTAAGCTGGCTGTAAATGCCTGTTTTGGGAATTTGCCAGTGCCAGTTGTATTTGTATTTGTTTTAAAAAGGCTCTTAAGAGGAAGAGCCGAACAGGTTGCTTCAAGAGTTGGTTCGCGAGCAATGCCATTTGGCCCAGGTCACAAGCTGGAGATTGGGGCGAATGCAGAAGTTGTGCTAAATCTTGCTATAGGTAGCCTGAAATAAGAGCCAATAACTTTTTAAATCTACGATCTATGCCAACTGTAAGAAAGAAAGAGGAGCTTGTCTGACAACAAAAGATTGTTGTCGCGTATGTTTTTGAATTGAATACTTTGTATAAAGTTTTAAATAACTAATCTAAACAGCTTTGCGTACAGCCACAGATGCGAAGTTTAACTCAACAGTGGCAAGCAGTTCTTACTATTTAAATGAACAAGCTTATGCGAAAGGTTTTTTTATTAACAGGGTTGTGCATCGCCTTACTTAGTAGCGCGGTTGCACAGAAGTCCATTACAGGTACAGTTAAGGATGCCGAGAATGGAACATCACTTCCAGGCGTAAATGTCTCGGTGAAAGAAAAAACTGGTGTAGGAGCCATTACAGACATTGATGGCAAGTTCAGCCTAAAACTTCCAGAAGGAGCGAAGACTTTAGTATTCTCATTTATTGGATATGAGTCGCAGCAGGTTGTTTTAGCGGGTAAAAATGTTTTTGACATACAGCTCAAGCCCGATGCAAAGAAACTGGATGAAGTTGTTGTAACGGCTCTAGGTATCAAAAGGCAGACGAAAGCCTTAGGTTATGCTGTTACGGAGCTGAAGGGCGATGACCTAAAGACGAACAGCATCAATCCTGTTTCATCACTTCAAGGTAAGGTTGCGGGTGTTGAGATTGCGAATTCTGATGGAGGTATGTTTGGTTCGACTAAAATACAGATTCGTGGAGCATCTACCTTAAAAGGGAACAACCAGCCTATTTATGTTGTGGATGGGATTATTTTGGATAACAATGTTTCGAACTCGGGCGATGCCGACTGGGATGGAAATTCGAATGATTTTGGGAATGAACTGAAGAATCTTAATCCAGATGATTTCGAGTCGGTTTCCGTGCTAAAAGGGGCTGCGGCGACTGCACTTTATGGGTCGAGAGGACTGAATGGTGCTGTTGTTATTACCACTAAAAATGGGAAAGCAAGGAAAGGGCTTGGTATAACATTAACGCAGACCTTTGGAATTGATCATGTGTTTGCGGCACCTGATATGCAAAATGAGTATGGTAATGGAAACTACTTCGGTAATGTTGGTTACGGGCAGAAAAATCCAGCAACAGGAGGTTACTATAAGTATGATAATGCGAACCAATTTTATTTGAATTCGAATAGCATTCCATCATTAAGAGCAGCTACAGCTTATGGTTCTTCAAATAGGCATTTTGGTCCAAGCTTTTCGAAATATAGTTCTACTATGATTGAAGATTATAATGGGACTATGATAAGGTATGCCCCTGTGAAGAATAACTATACAGATGCTTATAGTTTAGGATATAATACCAATACCAATCTAGCGATTACGGGAGGAAATGAGAGAACCGTGTTCTATACTTCGCTTTCGTATAAAAAAGCAACGGGAACACTTCCTCGAAATTCCTTTGAGCGGTTTGCATTGCTAACCAAAGCGTCACAAAAGATTAGCGACAAGGTAAAGGTTGAAGCATCAATATCATTTGCCAATTCTGTCCCTAAAAATCCGCAACCCAATATAGGGGACTATTTTTCGCAAGGCATTTTTGGACGAATGTATGATACCAAGCAATACATGAAAGATTACAAAGGGCTTCATGGTGGGCTTCCTAGTACTTCTTATAATGACCCTAATGGTTACAATCCAGGGACTGATCTTTGGTTTTCTATTTACGAGAATTCTAACGAACAAAAAGAGACGAATGTTAGGCCAACTTTATCGTTAGATGCAGAACTTTTGAACTGGTTGAAATTTAAAGTAGAAGGTAACTATAACTACTATTATATCAGGGGAGAAGGGAAGTATCTTGGAACAGGGTATGCAAACGATGGAGGTGCTTACTCTATACGCCAATATACAAAGGAACAGGCGAACCTTTATGCTACGTTTATGATGAATAAAACTTTTGGAGATTGGACTGTAGGCGGATTTTTGCGTGGTGAATTCTTTGATACCAAATCGCAGATATTAAGTGCTAGTACCATAGAAGGTCTAATAACACCAGGACAATATTTCTTGAAAAATGGCAAAAAGGGTATTGCAACTTCAGGTGGACCAGGAGAAACAAAGCGCATGATGTCGGTTGCTTTTCAGGCAAGCGCAAGTTGGCGTAATCAGATTTATGTAGACGTAACTGGACGTAATGACTGGTCGTCTGCTCTTGTGTATGCAGATCAAACCGGAAATTTCTCCTACTTCTATCCATCGGTAAATGGATCGTGGATTATAACTGAAAGCTTAAAATTGCCTGAATGGGTTTCTTTTGCCAAGGTTCGTGCATCATGGGCGCAGGTAGGGAACGATACCGAGCCATACAAGATTAACCAAGGTTATACCAATAATACTTGGCTTAAGGACGATTATTTTTATGGGTTGACTATTTCTAGCCTTGGTCTTCAACCGAATATAAAACCAGAGCGCAAGAATGCTTGGGAGGTGGGATTAGACTGGAGGTTCTTCTCTAACAGGCTAAATCTCGACGCAACCTACTATAAGGAGAATACTAAGAATCAGATTATGGAGGTTTCTGTTCCTTTTGTTTCTGGAGTTGATAAGATGCTGATTAATGCAGGGAATATTCAGAACTCGGGGGTAGAAATATCGCTCAATACTATACCCATAAAGACGAAGGATTGGGAGTGGAGCTTAGATTTTACCTATACTAAAAACAAGAATAAGGTTATTTCGCTTCATGAGTATGTTGCCGACTTTATTTCTCTGGATGGTTACACCAACTATGGTAACTACAGGGTTGGGTCAGTTGCAAAAGCGGGCGGTTCTTACGGGTTACTGATGTCGGATATTGCTCCTAAAAAAGACGCTAATGGGCGGACTGTATTTGAGTGGAGGGATGACTTTAGGGTTGCTTATCCAGCTCGAAGTGGTGTTGTCCAGGAAGTTGGAAAGCTTACGCCTGATTTTCTTGGTTCTGTGTCTACAGGCTTGAAGTGGAAAGATTTGAGTATGAGAATTGCGCTTGATGCCCGATTTGGAGGGTATATCGCTTCATTTGGTTCAAGATATTCCACCGCTTATGGAGTCTCAGAGTCGTCTCTTAAATGGAGAGATCCTTCTCATGGAGGTATGACCTTTACCAGTATTTGGGATGGAAAGGTTTATACAGACGGGATGATTCCAAATGGCGTATTTGCAGAAGGACAGGTAATAAAAATGCCTGATGGTTCGAGTAAGAACGTGGGAGGTATGACTTACGAAGAAGCATACAAGAAAGGTTTTGTAGATCCAGTACATGCTTCTGCCTATCACTATTGGAGTAATTCATGGAGTACAGGCACATTGAATGACAATTGGTATAAAAAGTTGAGCTACATAGCTCTGAGAGAGATTTCAGTCGGATATAATATGCCTGAGAGTATTTTTTCTAAAATTGGAGCAAAGAACATGAGTATAGCCTTTAGTGCTCGCAATCTTGGTTATTTGTATAATACAATGCCAAATAACGAAAATCCGGAATCAGTACGTGGTACGAAGTCTACTCAGTTCCGTGTGCGTAATTTTAGTCCATACACGGCGAATTACATGTTTACGCTTAACGTAGGATTCTAATACACCCTTAAATTTTGTATAGCAATGAGATGTAAAACAATAATAGTAGGAGTTGCCCTGTTGGGTGCTCTCTTCTCTGGATGTAAAGAGGACTTCTCTGATATAAATATTGATCCAGCAACAGTAACGAAAGGGAATGTTCCCGCTTTATTCACCAAAGGTTTACAAGAGTTTGAACCATCAGGGTACCTATTTTGGTTTTATAATGCAAGGTATACTCAACAGTGGTGTCAAGCATTTACACCGACAGGTGGGTTTGCTGATAACTTCAATAAGCAGGGAGAGGTTGGCGACCAAGGTTATCAAACTATAAAAGTATTGAAGTATTTTCGAGAGGTTTCATCTGTTATTTCAAAGATGGATCCTCAAGAGGCAAAGAAGTATGAAAGTGTGAAGAGCATGTTCTATCCTTTGCTAGTTTACCTCGGGATGTTTGATACAGATATGTATGGAGATATGCCTTACACGGAGGCATGTATGGCTAAGTACTCTAACCCTGTAATACTAGCACCCAAGTATGATACCATGGAGTCGTTATATGATCTATGGTTGTCGGAGTTGAATCTTGCACTTCAAGGTTTTAAAGCAACTAACCAGGTATCGTTAGGCAGTCAAGATTTTGTTTACAAAGGAGATGTTGCCAAATGGGCTAAGTTTGCTAACTCTTTGAAATTGAAGTTGGCCGTACGCTATTTGAGCGTGAATAAGCAGAAGGCTCTTGAAATAGCAGCGGAAGCGGTAAATAATAGCGCTGGATTGCTTAGTAGTCTAGATGATGATTTTGTGTACAATAGAGCTACAGGTATTGTGGGTGACGACAATGGCGATAATGCGTACCATTTTGGTAATAGCGTTTCATCTGGAGCCGGATCAAAACCAGTTGTAGACCTTCTCATAAAGAATAAAGATCCACGAGTAAGGTTTTTCTACAATAAGAACGATTTTAACTCGAAGGTTGTGCAAGGCTTTTTTGATGCTGGGACCCCTCTGCCATTTTATATTGAACAAAATGTAGAGTATACAACTGACGGGAATGGAAAGAAGACGTTCAAGAGTTGGAAAGGATTAGGCGAGCCTTGGGTTCGTTATTACGGTTTACCAACTGGGTATAACGCAGCGAATGATCCAGCGTATTTTGACTATTTTGACTTTACTAGATGGAAGATTTCGTTGAATGGATCGGAGAAAACCTATACGCCTTACGCTTCATTCCAAGAAGAAATGGTTAGAGGACGTGTAGAGTATACCTATCCAGATATCCCTGGATCATCTGTTGTTCAAGATAAGAATCCAACTCCTTGGTATGGGTTATTCCTATCGGCTGCTGAGGTGAACCTGTATTTGGCAGAGCTAAAGCTGTATGGAGCAACCCTTCCTCAGTCGGCGGAATACTACTATAACAAGGGTGTTGAGCTGTCGGTTAGGGCGTACGATAAGCTTGCCAACTTAAATAAGGTGCCTTACTACTTTACCACTTATGATCCAAAAGAGGAAGTTATTGCGCTGAAGAGTGGTGAGGTTGAGGCTATGATGCTAAATGCGGATTATAAGCTAACCGGGAGCACGCTTGAGCAGCTTGAAAAGGTATACATTCAAGAATACCTACATTTCATGTATCAGCCAGATGACCAGTTTGCAGCGGTACGCCGCTCTGGGGTTCCAAAGGTAGGCAGTACGATTCTGGCTTGGACCAATATTGCTCCACAGGGCAACAACTATGTTCCAAGACGATTTGATATTTCGAGTCCTAGTCCAACGGATTTAATGTTCAAGAATATTAAAGACGCAGCCGCACGACAAGGCTTTACGTTTGGAATTATAGAGAAGCCAAACCTGCTTAACTCGGAAAGAGTTTGGAGTGATAAATCTGCACCTAACTTTGGTGAAGGACCTAAGATTCAGTAGCTGTTAAAGCGATAGTATAAGCTAGTAGGCATGGATTCTTTCCATGCCTACTTTTTTGTTGTTTAGTTTGAAACTTGATGTTAAGGTATTACAGGAGGAGAATAAAAAAGGCTACCGATGCTGGTAGCCTTTGATGTATTTAAAGGGCTGGTTTAGCGAGCTGACTCTTGGTTAATTTTATCTCTACAACAACCTTATCGCCACTTGATATGGTGACTGTTTGCGTTACGGTTTCGTAACCTGGTTTTTCTATTATAATGATGTATGTTCCTTTAGGAAGATGCTTAATACGGATGGTTCCATTCTTAGCTATCCTTTTAACCAGCGGCTTTGAGGTGAGATCAGCCATGTTTACATTCTCTTTTGAAGCAGGTAGAATAGTTGCTGTTGCACCCTTTATGGCTTCGCCATTGTCGTCGCCTGTTATATTTATGGTAAGGGCTATCATACCTGCGGTAAGGTTGATAACCTTACGGGTATCCTTGTACTTACTGTAGAATTCGGGATGGGAAAACTTGATGACCTCTACTAGCGTATCCATATTTTCGAGCAGCACATCATTCTCTTTGGATAGCTGACTGAGCTGATCGGTTACTGCTTTAGATTCTGTTACCTGAGCTCTTGTAGAAGGGATTGCCTGACGAAACTGTTCGATGAGGGAGTAGAGGTTGGTGAGGTATTCGGAGGTGATGTCGTAGGTTTCTGCCCCTTGCTTATGTTCGGTAGCTTTGGCGTGGAGTATTAGCGCCATGTCGAGCAGCTTGGAGTCGGAGGCATTTAGCAATTCGGACTCTGTGACGTGAATTTCCTTGGAGAGAATTTTATTGTTGGTAACCATAGCATAGGCAGCAAGTTTGTTGCTAGTGTCTATGCTGCTTTTTGAGAGCTTATTGCGCAGCTCCTTTTTGCTATCCTTAACTCCGCTCCTGTTTACACGTTGCTTTCCTTTGTTGTTTCCTATACAGGCTAAGTTTTCTAAATATTTAACATAGTATTTTTTAAAGTTTGGAATCTTATCAATCGTTTCTTCGTTGTTGTTGACTAAATCGGACAGGCCAAGGCCCATGATGTACTTACCTTCTTGTTTTCGATTCATCTCCTTAATTTTTTTAGTGTGACTGACCATTATCAACCTCAAGTTAAGGCGGGTTGTATATTCGGCGCAATAGATTTTTGAAAATTTAACTTTGTGAATTATATTGGTGGGATGTAGCATTAATCTGCTGCGCCTGATGGCGTTGTAGTAGACGTATTGTTGGCGAATTAAAGGTTGCTTTTACCTATGATTGAGGCGGAAGGATGGGGTGTTATGCTTCGATCTTTATGCTTTAATATGCACTTCATGTAGTAAACGTAAAAAAGTGGATGTGTATTAATGTTTGTGCCAAAAATGGAGGGGGCGCTGCTTGATGTTAAGCTGCAAAACGGCTTTGTGTATTTTATAAGTAGATGTAACAGACGCGTTGAACGCTAAGATAGTTGGGCGAATAGCTAAAAGAATGGGCTTAAGCTAAGATGGAAATTGAGTGAATGCCTTTCGAACTTGGAGCAGTAGCAATCTAAATGGCGAAAGTGTCCATCAATTTATGGTTTGTTACTGTCTAACTGCTGTCAATAGTATTCGAGATGGTGACAATTAGCTTCAATTTAGAGTCAGATGCGTTCTATTAACATGCAGCGTTATCCTATTTGCGAGCAGCGGCGTTCGAGATGGAGGCAGAAGCATTCGAAGTGTTGGCTGTGAGGTTCGAAAGTTAGCATGTGGTGATCAATTTTAGGGTTGCGGGTGCTATGACGTCGTTAGCAGCGTTAGAGTATTGCGCTGAGGTACTAATGGAATGCTGAATTTGATTAAACACTTTAGTACCTTTGACAACAAAAATATTACCTATGGAACAAAAGAATAATCCGTTGCACGGGCTGACCTTAGAGGCTATTGTTACCGCATTGGTGGATAAATTTGGCTGGGAGGAGCTCTCGTTGCGGATTAACATAAACTGCTTTAAGAATGAGCCGAGCATAAAATCGAGCCTGAAGTTTTTGCGCCGCACACCTTGGGCAAGAGCTAAGGTTGAGGAGCTGTATATCCGTACTATAGGGCGGTAGCATTATGCTGCGGCTGCTCCGAGCTTGGAGCTAGTCGGGAGGTGTAGCGAGTAGGCGAGTAGCAGCCCCAATGTATTTATATCCGTAAATTTTGTTAAACGATACGGCTTTTTCGTACATTGGGAAATCTTTTACGTCATTAATCATATTAACTAAACAAGCTACTCGCTATGATTAAGAAACTATTGGTAGCAGCGTTTGTGGGGCTATCATTTGCAGCTTCGGCTACTGATGATGCGCGGCTTATGCGCTACCCGGACATAAACGGCAACTTGGCCGTTTTTGTGTATGCCGGAGACATTTGGTCGGTGAATGCTAACGGAGGAGACGAAAGACGCCTGACCTCTCATGAAGGATTGGAGCTGTTTCCAAAGATTTCTCCTGATGGACGATGGATTGCCTTTTCGGCAGAGTATTCTGGTAGCCGTCAGATTTGGGTAATGCCCGCAGAGGGTGGTGCTGCTAGGCAGCTTACCTTCTACAACTCGGTGGGAGTAATGCCCCCACGTGGAGGTTACGACAACGTGGTGCTGGGATGGACATCGGACAGCAAGCAGATTATGATAAGGGCAAACCGTACCCCGTTTGGAGACCGTAACGGGATGTACTACCTTGTTAGCATGGATGGTGGGTTGGAAAAACCGCTGCCAATAGTAAATGGTGGTTTTGCTGCGCTTTCGCCAGATGGGCAGCAGGTTTGCTTTACGCCTGTAGACAGGGAGTTTCGTACGTGGAAACGCTATAAAGGAGGGCGCGCAACCGAACTCTGGAATTACAATTTGGCCAACAACACCTCGGAGCAGCTTACCCATTTTGCAGGTTCAGATCAGTGGCCAATATGGATGGGGAGCGACATCTTCTTTGCTTCGGACAGGGATTTACGCCTAAACATATACCGCTATAATACCCAAACAAAAAAGGAAGAGCAGCTAACCTTTCATAAGGATTTTGATGTGATGTGGCCTTCGGGTAAGAATGGCTGGATAGTATACGAGAATGGAGGACGGCTATTTAAGCTGAATACCAGCACGGGTAAGGAGGAGAAGCTTACGGTAAATATCAGCTTCGATAATCCAAACTTACTTCCATACTATAAGAACGTTAAGGATGATATACATAGCTACGCCATCTCCCCATCGGGAAAACGTGCGCTATTTGATGCAAGAGGGGATATTTTTTCGGTTCCAGCAGAAAATGGGATTGTTGAAAATCTAACACAAACGCGTGATGCACGCGAAATTTATCCTTCGTGGTCGCCCAACGGTAAGTACATTTCGTACTATTCGGATGCAAGCGGCGAGTATGAGGTATATCTCCTAGAAAATAAGAAGGGCGCTAAGCCTAGGCAGCTAACTACCAACTCCAAATCGTGGAAGTATGAGGCGGAGTGGTCGCCCAATAGCCAATACCTTGTGTACAGCGATAGAACCCTTAACTTGTGGCTTTTGAACGTTGAATCGGGTAAGCAGGTGGCTATTGATCATGCAACGATGAACGAAATTAGGTCGTTTGCTTTTTCGCCAGATAGCCGCTGGATAACCTATACTAAGGAGGCTAGCAACGGTCAGTCGTCCATTTGGGTGTACAACGTAGAATCGGGCAAATCTACCCAGCTGTTGAATTCGGTTTACGATAACGATCAGCCGGTATTTAGTCGCGATGGTAAGTTTATCTTCTTTGTATCCAACCGTGATTTCAACCTTGCCTTTTCTAGCTTCGAGTTTGACTACATCTACAATAATGCGGCTAAAATATATGCGGTTTCGTTGAGGAATGACGGTTCTTCGCTCGTTAAGGTGAAGAATGACGTAGAGCCTATAGAGGTAAAGTCTGCTGATGAGGCAAAGAAACCTACCAAAGGAAAGGCCCCAGAGGCTGCTAAGCCAGAGACTAAAAACAATGTTGAGATTGATTTTGATGGTATTGATGGTAGGGTGATGGCTCTTCCGTTAAATGCAGGAGGCTACTCGATTGTAGGAGCTAACGAGGATGGAGTTCTATACTCTTCGAAGGGTAAGCTGATGTGCTACAATATAGCCAACGAAAAGGCCGAAGAGATAATGGATGGTGCCTCGAATGTTGTTCTTAGTGCCAATGGTAAGTCGTTTATTTACCAATCGCAGGACAACTACAGTATAGCCAAAGTTGGTGTTGGACAGAAAGCGGGTGCCGGAATGCTGAATTTGGATAAGCTGGAGATGAAGATTTATCCGCAGCAGGAGTGGAATCAGATTTATACTGATGGCTGGCGTATTTTCCGCGATTTCTTTTACGTGAACAATATGCACGGAGTAGACTGGGCTAAGGTTAAGCAGCAGTACGGAGAGCTGCTTCCCTACGTTCCTTCTCGCTTTGACCTAGACTACCTGCTTAACGAGGTTGTTTCGGAGGCCAATGCAGGGCACTCGTATGTAGATTGGGGAGATATTAAGCGCGTGAAGCGTGTGGAAACAGGACTGCTAGGAGCACAGCTGGTTGCTGATAACGCTGCAGGACGATATAAGATAGCAAAGATATACAAGGGAGAGAACTGGAATCCAGAACTACGCTCGCCGTTAACAGAGCAGGGGATTAACGTAAAGGAGGGAGATTACATTCTAAGCATTGACGGGCACGATGTAACCCTAAAGGATAATCCTTATGAGTTTCTAGAAAATAAGGCAAATGTACAGGTAGAGCTGGAAGTTAGCGCTGCAGGTAACGGAGCCAACGCACGTACTTATACCGTAAAACCGATAGATAGCGAGCTTGAGCTGATGCATCTAAGCTGGGTGAACGAGCGCAGGGCAATGGTTGATAAGCTTTCGGGAGGACGTATTGGCTACATTTATCTACCTAATACGGCCGTAGAGGGCAACCGTGAGCTATTTAAAGGAATGTATGCTTATCACGATAAGGAGGCGCTGATTATTGACGACCGCTATAACGGTGGTGGATTTATTCCTGATCGTATGATTAACCTGCTAAATCGTCGTACGCTAGTTTACTGGCATCGTAATGGTTTGCTGCCAACCAAGTCGCCAGCAATTGCGCATGATGGGCCTAAGGCAATGCTTATTAATGGCTACTCTTCGTCGGGTGGAGATGCGCTACCTTACTTCTTCCGCAAAACTGGTCAAGGTAAGCTTATCGGAACCCGCACCTGGGGTGGGTTGGTAGGTATTAGCGGAAATGCACGCCTAGTTGATGGCGGCTATATTTCTGTGCCCCGTTTTGGAGTCTTTAATGAGAATAGCGAATGGATAGTTGAGGGTGTTGGCGTTTCGCCAGACTACGAGGTGGTTGATAGGCCAGAGGAGATGGTGAAAGGCGAGGATGCCTGCATCCAAAAGGCAGTAGAGACCCTTCTAAAGGAGCTGCAGGAGAAGCCTGTGAAGAAGGTTGTTCCGCCAGCAGCACCAGATCGTAGTAAGTGGATAGAGGCTGGCGCTAAATAGCGACATAATATGAAATAAAAAAGGCTCGGATGATCTCCGAGCCTTTTTTATGGTGCTTTTGCTTAGTTCATTTGGGGAGATGCGTACATTTTTACATCATCTGCCTTAATTTCCTTGCCGCTTAATATCATCAAGCGTTCGATTACATTTCTAAATTCGCGGACATTTCCTGTCCATTTCAGCTTCTGTAGCTCGGCAATAGCCTCGGTTGATATTTTGGGGCGTGGCATGCTGTATTCGGTGCTGATTAAATCGAGAAAATGTTCGGCCAGCAATGGAATATCTTCGAGGCGATCGACCAAGGAGGGGACGTGAATGAGGATAACACTTAGACGGTGGTATAAGTCCTCCCTAAAGGTGCCTTTGGCAATCTCCTCTAAAAGATTTTTGTTGGTTGCCGCTACCACGCGGACGTTTACGTTGATATCCTTGTCGCCACCTACACGGCTAACCTTGTTTTCCTGAAGTGCTCTGAGCACCTTAGCCTGTGCAGATAGGCTCATATCGCCGATTTCATCGAGGAAGAGCGTTCCGCCATCAGCCTGTTCGAATTTTCCCTTTCGCTGCTTTACTGCGGAGGTGAAAGCGCCTTTTTCGTGGCCGAACAGCTCGCTTTCGATAAGTTCTGAGGGGATTGCAGCGCAGTTTACCTCTACAAAAGAACTTGCTGCTCTTTGGCTTTTCTCGTGTAACCAGCGTGCTACGAGCTCTTTACCTGTTCCGTTTGATCCGGTGATCATTACGCGTGCTTCTGTTGGAGCAACCTTGTCGATTACCTCTTTAACCCGTTTGATAGCATCCGATTCGCCTACGATATCGAAGGTTTTATTAACCTTGCTTTTCAACTTTTTTGTCTCCTGCACAAGGCTGGTCTTGTCAGTTGCGTTACGAAGCGTGATAAGGATACGGTTAAGATCGAGAGGTTTGGCAATGAAGTCGTACGCGCCTTTTTTTATTGCCTCCACGGCTGTTTCTATAGTACCATGACCCGATATCATAATGATAGGAACCTCTGGGGCAGCCTCCTGAAGCTTATCCAAGACCTCCATTCCGTCCATTTCTGGCATCTTTATATCAAGAAAGACAATGTCAATACCTCCTTTTGCAAACAGCTCAATACCTTGAGGTCCATTCTCGGCAAGAAGCACATCGTAACCCTCTAGACCTAGTATATCCTTTAAGGTATTTCGGATTGCCTTCTCGTCATCTATAACAAGTACCTTTCCCATGATCTTCTAGTTTATTTGGTTGGCTAGCATTTCCACAATTGCACCCTCTTTAAGCGCAAAATTCGACTGCAAAATTTGTCGTATGCCAGTTCTGTTAAGCACTAAGTTAGTCAAAATAGAGGCTAAAACAATCATTTCGGCTCGTAATTCGTCCATTCCCTTCATTTGTAGGCGCTGCTGAAGCGAGCTATCTAGCAGCAGCTGATGTAAGTCGAGATACTCCTCTATGGTAAATTCTCTTGCATGCTGAAGGTTATCTTTCCCGTAGTAAAGAACATTTCGGTAGGTATCAAACGAGCCACTTGAACCTATAAGAGCGGTTGGTTTATGTAACACCACGGCATTCCATAGTAGGGACAGGTTATCGGTAAGGTAGCTTTCGATTGCTGCGATTTCTGTTTTTGATATTGGATCGGAAGGGGAGAACCGATCGAGCAAACGGGACATGCCCAGCGGAAAACTTTGCTTCCAGTAGATTTTTTGGCTATCGCATATAATAAACTCGTTGCTTCCACCGCCTATATCCATAATTAGCGCCTTCTGATCGGCCAAATGCATGGATGCATTCACTCCTTTGTAGATTAGTTCGGCCTCCCGGTTGCCGTCAATAATCTCTACATCGATGCCGTATTGCGTCCGTATTTCGTGAACGAAGTTGTGCCCGTTTTGAGCGCTTCGAATGGCAGATGTTGCAAAAGCCTTAATGTTGCTTGTTTCCACCTCGTGCATTCTTGTGGATTCGAGGTGGGTTTGGATGGCTTTTAGTCCACGGGAATAGGCCGAATCGTTAATCAAACCCTTGTTGATGCCCCCTTTGCCTAGCATTACCCCCAGCTTATTTTGGAAAACAACCGTGAAATTGTTGGCACAAGCATCGGCTATTAGCAGGTTAAAGGTGTTTGTACCCATATCAATAACAGCAATCCGCATACACTTTTTTTGTTTAAAAATACAACTTTAACGGAATACAAGCTGCAATCAAAAATATTAGTGAAGATTTGGTATTTATTTCTACAATTTTCTACATTTACCGAGAACAATGTGTAGAATGAAATCTACAAGTGTTAAAAATAGAGTAGGAAGACGTATTTCATTTAGTACTGATTGTATGAACGTTGTATGAATGGTTGACGGAATACGTAGAGTTGGCATAATATTTTCTATAAGATATATAGACAAGGCTTAGAGTCGTTTTGTTCTATCAAGACAAAATTTGTTATAAGAAAGAGAAGAAAGGTTTAGAGAAGGGGTCGCCGCGAGGTCATCCCTTTCTTTTTGTTTCTTTAATTTGCATGCTATTATGTAAAATAGTGTATGATGCAGTCGTAAAACTTAAAAAATAGATTAACTTCGAACTTATTATTGCCATTAAAAGATGCCCAACATACTTGTAATAGATGACGATGCATCATTCTGCCTGATGCTCAAATCTTTCTTTAACAAAAATGGTCTTAATGCCACCGTTGCGTTTAACCTGAGAGATGGTATAAAGGCGACGAGTGAAACGCATTTTGATATCATACTAACCGATTACCGCTTGCCAGATGGCAACGGGATAGAGCTGTTGAATTCGGTTAAACGCCACTCTCAGGAAACGGTGGTTATTTTGATGACAGGCTACGCAGACATTAAGATTGCAGTAAATGCCGTTAAGATGGGGGCGTTTGAGTATGTAGCCAAGCCAATAAATCCAGATGAAATACTGCACATTATAAAGAGTGGGCTTGCGAGCGTTGCAAAAAATAGTGGAAACGCATCGAAAGCTAGCGGTCCTGAGTATATTGAAGGAAAGTGCGAGGCAGCCCTAAAGATGCAGGAGTATATCAACCTGGTGGGACCGACGGAAATGTCTGTACTTATACTAGGAGAGAGTGGTACCGGAAAGGAGTATGCTGCAAGAAGGATACATCAGTTTAGCAAAAGGAAGGATGCCAAGTTTGTAGCCGTAGACTGTGGCGCGCTACCTAAAGACATTGCGGGGAGCGAGCTGTTTGGCCACGTTAAAGGTTCGTTTACGGGAGCTGTTAACGATAAAATTGGCCATTTTGAAGAGGCTAATGGAGGAACCATTTTCCTTGACGAGATAGGGAACCTTTCGTACGATGTTCAGGTAAACCTTTTACGAGCGATACAGGAGCGAAAGATTCGTCGGGTAGGTTCGACAAAGGAGACGAGCATCGATGTGAGAATTCTGGCTGCTACTAACGAAGATCTGAAGAGTGCCATTAAAAATGGGGACTTTAGAGAGGATTTGTACCATAGGCTAAACGAGTTTAGTATTGGATTACCTCCGTTAAGAGAGCGTAAGGAAGACCTTCTGGATTTTGCGTACTACTTTAAGGATAAGGCTTCGCAGGAGTTTGCAAAGCAAAACGTAGAATTTGACCAGAATGTGCTTAACGTGTTTCAGAGCTACGAGTGGCCGGGAAACATTAGAGAAATGAAGAACGTTGTAAGACGAGCAGTGCTGCTGGCTACCAATAATCTGGTAACTACGAGCTGCCTTCCGGATGAGATGCTGGAGACATCGTTTATTCCTGCTGTTGCTCAAGATGAGAATGCGGCGGTAGATCTTAAAAGCGTGAAGGAGAAGTCGGAGCAGGAGCTGATAATAAGCACAATAATAAAGGCAAAGTATAACAAATCCCAAGCAGCTAAGCTACTCGGGATTGATCGTAAAACGCTTTACAATAAGCTTAAGCAATACGGTATTGATATTTAGAGGTTTTCCTCTAAATATCTTTTTACATTTATCCAAAGCGTCTGGAGTGCAGCAATTTCCTGTTGGACATCTTTAAGTTGTACTCCATTTCTACACTTCTCTATTTCGCGTAAGTATTCGACCCCTTTAGCAATTCCAAACTGGCGGAAACCTGTTAGCAGCTTATGTGCTCTATCAGCCAAGTCCTTTTCGTTCCCATCCCTATTGTGCTGAATGATATATTCGATAGATTCGTCGGCGGAGGCAACAAACGTGGCTACAATTAGCATCAGGTCTTCCTTGCTATCGCCAACAAAATCCGTAACCTTAGATATGTCGCATAGTGGCTCTATAGGTGCCATTGTTGTATCCTTTAGTTGAATAATGTTGGAGATTGCGGTTAGAATTTCTGCTTCGGAGAAAGGCTTTTGGAGAATTCCGTTAGCTCCCACTTCCTTCATCTCCTGAACCATTGAGTGACTCATGTCTGCAGAAAGGAATAGAATTTTTGCGGACGGATTATTTTTACGAATTGCTTTAACAGCGTCGATCCCGCTCATTCCTGGCATGTGCAAATCTGTAATTATTAAGCCATAGTCTTCTTTTGTAGATTTCTCGATACCCTCCATACCGCTGCTAGCTTCGTCGAATTCGATACTGTTTGCGGCTAGTATTTTACCAATAAGTAGGCGGACAAAATTATCGTCGTCAATAAAGAGCACCTTTGAGGCTAACCTAGGGATACTTACAGGGCTGTTAGCAGGTAAAATTTCTTCGCCTTTTATGGTTTCGATAGGGAATTCAACGGTGAAAGTACTGCCCACATTTTCGGTAGAGGTAACGCTAATATTGCCACCCATTTGCTGCACCAGCTTGCGGCTTATGCTTAGGCCAAGTCCTGTTCCACCAAATTGGCGAGCAACGGAACCGTCGGCTTGAGTAAACTCATCAAAAATTTTGGTTAATGCGGTCTCCGGGATTCCTATACCCGTATCGGCAACTTCTAGAAGCAGATGTCCATTTCGTTCTTTGGCGCTAACAACAACCTCACCTTCGTGTGTAAACTTAATGGCGTTGCTAACGAGGTTTAGCAAAACCTGCTTTAGTCTTAGCCTGTCTAACTTTATAGATCGTAACGAGGTGGAAATGTCGAGTCGGAGATGGATGCTTTTCTCTTTTGCTTTTACGCTCATCTCTGCCGCTATTTCTTTTAAAAAGCCTTCGAGGAAGAAGGATGTAAGCTCGAACTCTACGTTGTTGGACTCAACTTTGGAGTAGTCGAGTATTTCGTTTACGATGGCGTGCAGGTGTTTTGCAGATGTGTTTATGGCGAGAGTGTCCTCTTCGGAGTATTTTTGTCTTTTAAGAAGAAGATCGGAGAAACCGATGATTGCAGAAAGGGGAGTTCGAATTTCGTGGCTCATATTGGCCAGAAAGCGCTCTTTTACTTTTAGCAGATCTTGAATTTTGATGTTAGAATCTTCGAGCTGCTTCTGCATTTGTGTGCTTTTCTTTATATCCCTAAATATGGAGTAAAGAAAAATGAGTATGATAAAAAGGAATGAGAAGCCTAAAAAGAATATTCGGTTGGTATAGTCTTCTGCATCCTTGTCGAATTGGCTTAGCTGTTTTTGGTTGATCTTTATTTCCTCGTCATTGAGCTTTGTCATCTGAAAGAGCATCCGATCTGTTAGGATCTTATCCTTTTTCATAAGTTCAACCTCCTTTTCATTCATGAGCTTTGCAAGGGTTGCCTCCCTGCGTTGCATATCGTTGATGCTCTTCCTTAAATCGGAGATGGAGCTGTCCTTTCTTTTTTGCTTAAAGGAGGCGGAGTCTATCTTTCGCTGCAAGCCAAGGTTTGACTGCATGCTTACGGCAGGCTTTTCGTCCTTAAATAGGGCTTTTAAGCGTTCGAAAAAAGTTCTTTTGCGGGCTGGTGCTTCTGTTGCTGCAGAGGCGTTTGATGAAGAGTATACCTTCTGCTTCATCTCTATCTCTACGCTATCGGGTCTGCTTTTAAAAAGAATGGCGTAGTCTTCTCTAGTAATCTTTGACTTTTTGAGATTTATGAGGTCGGTGATTACTTTGTTCTTCTGAGTCTGTAAAACGAGAATGTTTACCAACTGGAGCTGCTGTTCGGCATTGTAGGATATATTTCTGAGCTCTTTTAAGTTGGTTGAGATTTGTTGGTTTTGATTTTCGTAGTAGGCAAGGTAGGAGGGATCGCCTGTGGCCGAGTATAGGCGAGCGTTAGATTCCGATTCGTATATCTTTATTAAGGTTTGGTTGATGAGAGTTAGTTTGTGGGTGGATGCAGGCGCATTTCCCAGTATTTCGGAAATGTTTAAAACTCCAAGATAGCTGTAAAAAAAGGCCGAAATGCCCAGTGCCATAAGAACAAAAAAAGAGATAAACACCTTTTGGCGAATACTCTTAAACGGAATCTTAACCATGTCCTAGTAATGCTTTAATGTAAGGAGTCGGTTGCCCGACTCCTTGAGAAATATCTACTTCTTATAGGTAATAACCAAGTATTTGGATGACTGCCAGAATTTTTTGGCGTTGGTGATTTCTATGCTTTTGCAGAAATTGTTGTCATCGACATTTAACTTGTAAGAGTCGGAAGGATGGGTGCTAAGAATCTTTACCTTTTTATGGTTGATTTCCATCCCTTCGAAGGTGCGGATGTCTATTTTGGTAAAGCTGGTTAAGTCTACATTCGAGTTAACAGTAGAAGTTTTTCCAATACCAATAAATCCTCCGCTACGGTTGATCACGCCCTTCTCTGCGAGCTCTTTCTGCGACCCAATGATGAAGTACCCAGTGTTTAGCTCCACCGTTTTTGCTTCGACGTTTTCTTCAAGCTTCTTTTTGCTGGCTGATAGCGTGTCGACGCGTGTGTTTAAATCGGCAAGCTGGAAGTTAAGCTTAACAAGCTGCTCCTTTAAGGAGGCTATTTCAGCATCTTTTTGGCCAATTTGCTGGTTTAGCTGTTCTATAAGCTTCTCTAGCGCGTCAATCTTAATGTTGGCAGCCTTTAACCTCTTAGATGTTCCTTGAAGGTTGGCAATGGTACGCCTGTTTTGCTCAAGCAGCTCGTTGATTTGGGCGATATCATCCTTGATACGATCCTTAACATCCTTGCTTAGCTCACCTTGCTTGGCTGTAACGTTAATAATATTTTGCTTCTGCTTTACAGCATCAAGGTTCTCCTCAATTTCACTTAAAGAGAGAAAGATATTATTAAGCGTGGTGTCTTTCACATTTACTAGTTCAGAAAGACGAAGGTTCTCCTGCTTAAGCTTTTCAGTCTCCTGTTTGTTTCCGCACGATGTTGCAAAAACGATTACCACGATTGCAATTAAAAACTTCTTCATAATGCAAGTTCAATTTTTGGTTTACTAATGTAGAACAAATTACAATCCATTTTGCTATGCCAAAAGTGAGAAAATATTGAATGCTTTGAAAATCAGGATTAGATATGCTTTAAAAATTTAAGAGAGATCTGGATGATTGTGGAAAAACATCTACAATTATCCACAACTAAAAAAGAGGGCAACCACAAAGGAGCCCTCTTTTTCTTGTTTTTGTTTAGATATCTATGAATGCCTTATCCACTTAATCATTTCCTTGAAGGAGGTTTTCTTTCCGTACATCAAAATGCCGGTGCGATATATTTTGGATGATAGCCAGATGGTACCAAATATGGTGGCGTACAGAATTACGATGGACATGATGATCTCCCAAGTAGGGATCTCGAACGGAATACGTGCCATCATTACAATTGGCGATGTGAATGGGATGATCGAGAACCAGAACGAGATGGGACTGTTGGGGTTCTGGAATGTGTGCATCATAACCATTAAGGCCAGTATGATAGGAATCGTAATGGGGAGCATAAACTGCTGGGTTTCGGTCTCGTTATCGACAGCTGAACCGACCGCTGCAAAAAGCGAGGAGTAAAGTAGGTATCCCCCAATAAAAAATATAATAAAGTAGATGATGATTGGGACGATTCGTTCAGAAATAGAGGAGAAAATTTTAGCTGTATCTCCATACTCCTCCTGAATTTTAGCCATGTCGGCAGGATTTACCTGTGCTGCACCAGGACTACTCATTACAGAGGTAACTTCCGTTTTTTGACCTAACTTTTTAGCGTAAGAATCAGCCATGTAACTTTGGACTCCAATAAATATTCCGATAGAAAGGATGATCCAGATTAGGAATTGAACTAGGCCAACGGCAGCTACTCCAATAATTTTGCCCATCATAAGCTGGATTGGTTTAACAGAGGAGATGATAACCTCGACAACGCGGTTGGATTTCTCTTCTATCACACCTCTCATAACCTGACTTCCGAAGATAAATATGAACAGGTACATCATAAAGCCAAATACGTAGGCAATTCCCATAATCACAACCGTGTTCGTTTGCTTTTCGTTGCCGTTTTCGTCGAGTTTTATGGTGGTTAGGTTTACTTTAGATTTGATCTTTTCCAGAAGCACATCAATGTTTTGAATGTTGAAGGTTTTCATTTTCTCTCCTTTGATGATATCCTCCATGCTCGATTCGATCTTGCTGCTCGTTTCTATGCTAACATCCTCGTTGGAGTAGATTTTAGCACCTTTGGGGTTGTTGATAATGGTTGGATCTATCAGCAAAATGGCATTTACCCCTTTGGCCTCCATGTTTGCCTTGTATTCGGCAAAGTCGTCGGCGGTAATGTACTCGTAGTTGATGTTGTCGGTGTTTTGCAGCTTGTTTACAAACATCTTGGTATTATCGACTACCGCTATTTTTTTTACGGTGGTATCTCCCATTGATGCAAGTAGTCCGGGTACGATCATGATTGCTCCCATTAGGAGGGGAGTCAAAATGGTCATGATGATGAAGCTTTTTTTCTTTACCCTAGATAAAAACTCTCTTCTTATAATTATGAAAATCTTATTCATGTTCGGATGGTTTATTCGGTGAAGTGGGATGCCTGTATTGTTTCTCCGTCGCCCTGTACAACCTTGATAAAGATATCGTTCATGCTTGGGATGATTTTCTGGAAGTTTATGACCTCAACGTGGGGAAGTACCGCCTGTATGAGTGGATTTCCTGATTGGTCGGGTTGAAGTTTCACGCGAACTTTTGTCATTCCGTTGTTGTCGTCTTCACCAACAATTTCATAGCTGTTGTCGAGCACATTATTGAGAAGGCTTGCTTGGCCCTTGTACTCGATTTGGTAGATATTATCGCCGTAGCTGTGGCGTATTTCGTTAATATCGCCGCTGAGTACGTTCTTTGACTTGTTAATCAAGGTGATGTTATCGCAGAGCTCCTCTACTGACGACATGTTGTGGGTGGAAAAGATGATGGTATGTCCCTTTTTCTTGAATGCAAGTATCTCCTCCTTTAGTAAGTTTGCGTTTATAGGGTCAAAACCGCTAAAGGGCTCGTCAAAAATCATCAGTTCTGGTTCGTGCAGCACGGTGGTGATGAACTGTACCTTTTGGGCCATCCCTTTGGAAAGTTCTTCCACCTTTTTGTCCCACCAAGCCTGTATTTCGAATCGGATGAACCACTGCTTTAGCCTTCGTAAGGCTTCGGAGTGGGATAGCCCTTTTAGTTGGGCAAAATACATGGCCTGTTCTCCAACCTTCATTTTTTTGTATAGGCCGCGCTCTTCGGGTAGGTAGCCGATGTACTGCACGTCGCTGGCCTGCATGGGGCGATCTTTAAAGTAGACAACACCTTTGTCGGGCATCGTAATTTGGTTAATGATGCGGATGAGGGTTGTTTTTCCAGCTCCGTTTGGACCTAGTAATCCGTAAACTTTTCCTTCAGGTACCTCTATGCTAACGTTATCAAGAGCGAGGTGGTTTGCATACCTCTTCTCTACATTTTCTGCTTTAAATATTCCCATATACATATAATGTTTGGCACTCAAACTTAATAAATTTAACGATTTGTCAAGGGTGTTTCTGAAATTTTTGGCGGATTGATATGTAAATGGAGGAATCCTTTAAATCCGTTGTTACGAGGTGTTCCCCAATGCCACAACAGGCAATTTAAAAAATCACCAGAACTATCTTTTTTTAGAAATGGATGCGTTGGGCTGTGCGTCCCTATTTTTTGTTTGATTGGTAGTCGTATAAAATGCAGCTATTTAAGTGTACTTCCCTTGTTTACATCAAACGCTTCCCTAAGACCATCGCCTAAAAGAGTAAATGCAAGTACCATGAGCATGATGGCGAAACCTGGGATAAAAGCTAGATAGGATGCATCTAAGATGATGTAGGCGTAGCTGTCCTTAAGCATTGCACCCCACGAAGGGGTTGGTGGCTGTATTCCCACCCCGAGAAAACTTAATCCCGACTCAACCAGAATGGCTGAAGCAAAGTTTGCTGCCGAGATGACGATGATTGGTCCCATAACGTTGGGGAGGATGTGACGCATGATGATGCGGGTATTGCCAAACCCTAACGCTCGAGCAGCATCAACGTACTCCTTTTCGCGAATACTCAACACCTGACCACGGACGATACGTGCCACTTCTACCCACATAGTAAGACCTACAGCGATGAATATTTGCCAAAATCCTTTCCCCAAGACGAGAGTTACGGCAATAACCATTAGTAGCGTAGGTACGCTCCATATTACGTTGATAAACCACATGGTGACATTATCGATCCAACCTCTAAAATAGCCGGCCATTGCACCAAGCGTTATTCCTATAATTAGGGAGATGAGAACTGCTATAATGCCCACAGAGAGAGACACCCGAGCACCAACAATCATGCGGCTAAGCAGGTCGCGCCCGTAACGGTCTGTTCCGAATAGGTAGGTTTTTTTTCTGATGTTTTTCTTCAAAACTTCCTGTTCTAGCGTTACATTGTCAACCTTAAGCTTTGTCCCATTGGTAGTGGTGAACTTGGAGTGGCCATTCGCAATTACAATTTTATCCGCATTTTCTATTGGGTAAACGATTGCGGCCAACGGAATAACGTGCTCTACGGCTTCTTCATTCGAGTAGGAGCAAAATTCTTTGGCTACTATTTTCCCATCTTTGATGTGATATTGGCTAATCGCAATTTCCTTGTAAGGAGATTCTTCTCCTGTTAATATTTTTTTGAGGAATCCAACTTTTTCTACTTGATTAGGCTTTTTAACGAGCAGCATGGTAACTGAAAAGCCTGGTTTTTGTAGGGCTATCTCAAGATGCTGGCTGTTGGAGTTTGGTGTGGAGTCTGGGGAGACGAGGTAACCTAGCATTGAAATGAAGGTAATTATGGCTATAAACCATAGCGAAACCATTGCCCATCTATCCTTTTTCAGCTTTCGCCACGATTGAGCCCATGGCGACTGGCTTTCTATTACCTGTAGCTCCTTTCTTTCCATACAAATTTTCGTCTGATACTTGCTAAGGCTGTAAAGGTAATGTAGAAAGGGTAAACGAGTGCAGTGGGAATGAAATATTTTCCCCATTGATTTACGTTGTTCACCTTAAAATGCACGGAAAGAAGTCCATATTCGATGGTTGCTTTTAGTCCATACAGGGCGATAAAGCGGGGAAGTAGGCTGCTATCTTCGATGCACCAAAAACCGAGACATAGTAGCGATAGGTTTGCTGTGAGAACAATAAATGCGACTACCTTAGAGGTATTGTCTGTGTAAAAAGGTGTTTTTGATCCCCAGCGAATTCGTCTGTGAATGAGATCTGACAAGTTTTTGTCGGGGGCTGTTGTTACGCAACTCTCTTCTCCGAATGCAAAGTATATGTTTCGTCCGTTTTGTTTAGCGTAATGAAGCAGAAAGACATCGTCACCCGAAGGAGTAGAGTTGGTGTGCAGGTTGGCCGCAAGGTAAAGTTCCTTTCTGAATGCCATATTTGCGCCATTGCAGTACATGGGCATCCCTATTCCTGCTGCGCCAATCCCCGAAGCAACTAGCCCCCCAAATTCAATAGCAGCCATATTTTCGAAAAAGTTTGCTGGAGAGTAAGTAACGGGGCCACAAACAAGGTCGACATGATTGCCTATAAGGTTGCTTATTTGTTTAAGCCATTCTTTAGGCAAACAACAGTCAGCGTCGGTAACTGCAATAATAGTTCCTTGTGCTGCATGTACTCCTGTGTGTAAGGCTGCTTTTTTGCCAAATTCAACATTATCGAGCGATAGAACTTTTAGGTTGGGGAGTTCTTCTTGTGCTTTTTGGAGGAGGATAAGCGTTTTGTCACCGGAGTGATCGTTTACAGCAATCACCTCGAAATCTTCTTTTGGGTAGTTCAGATTTTTTAGTGCGGCTACGAGTTGTGCTATGTTTGGTGCTTCATTCCTAAAGCAGACAACGATTGATATAAATAAATTGTTGCTGGAAGGGATTGGTTTTCTTTCAATAACTCGGTAGTAACCAATGGTAAATGCGGCTAATATCCCCAAATAAGTTAGCAGTATAAGTATTATAAGAGCCATTTGGTTGGTTTTTCCTAAAGGTAGCTATTATAAAGTTACGGTGTAGCCGATTTTTAAAAATCGAAGTCGGTTCTGAATTTATCGGTCCAAGGTTCTTTCTTTGCAGGGCCGATATTGGATTTTAGCTGCGATAAAAATTCTATTCTTGGGATCTCTTGAGCGCCTAAACTTAGAAGGTGATCGGAGTATATCTGACAATCTATCATTGCAAAATTCTGCTCTTGTAGGTTCTTTCCGAGCATGATGAAGCCGTACTTGGATGCATTGCTTGCTTTAGCAAACATCGATTCTCCGAAGAAACATTTCCCCAAGCAACCTCCATAAAGTCCTCCAACAAGGTTGTTTTCTGCATCCCACACTTCCACCGAGTGCATGAAGCCAATCTCATGTAGTTCCACGCATGTGGCTATCATTTCTTCTGAAATCCATGTGTTGTAGGGATCGTCTTGACCCGATCGTGCTGTTTCGCCGCAGCCTCTAACGACCTGTTCGAAGGACGTGTCAAAGGTTACCTTGTATTTTTTTGCTCTTAACAGCTGGCGCATGCTTTTTGAGATTTTAAGATCGGACGGATAGAGCACGAATCGGGGATCTGGGCAGTACCATACAGGAATATCTGAAGGGTCGTACCATGGAAAAATACCTTCCGAGTAGGCAACAAGCATGCGTTCGGGCGATATATCTCCGCCAACGGCAATCATTCCATCTTCCTCTGCGTCTTCCACTGGGGGGAAATTGAGGTATTCGTTATCTAGAATATAAACAGGCATGTCAATTCAAACAGTGTTACGCATTAATGCTTTCAGTCTTGGATTTCAGGGTTATCTGAGAAACGTAAAGCCCAGCCAAAGTTACAGCAATTCCAATTAAGTTGGTTGTGCTAAATTTGTCGTTCAGCAAATAGTAGGCTGCTATTGCAGTAAAAACAGGAATAAGGTTTAAAAATACGTTGAGCTTTGCGATTGAAAGGTGTTTCATCGTATAGGCATAAAGCACAAAAGCGATGGTAGATGCAAATATGGTTAACTTGAAAATGGGCAGCAGTGCTTCGTAGGAAAACATTACAGGCGTTATTCTATCTGTAATTAGAAATACGGGGATAATCATTATTGCTCCGAGCAAATTTTGGTATGCTACAATGCTAAATGAGTTGTAGCGCTGTGTCATCTTTTTTAAGCCAATAGCATAGCCAATAGCTGCAATTACAGCGCCAAACATTAGCAATATTCCCATAAAGGAACCTTGTGCATGATTTCCAGTTTGATAGGCTACCAAGGTTACTCCAATTACAGAAAGGAGTATTCCTAGCGTATTTTGCATGCTAATTTTTTCTTTAAAGAAAAGGAATGCGCCAATTGGTGTAAACAAAGGAATCGTTGCAATAATAACTGCCGCTAGCGTAGAGGAAACCATGGTAAGCCCATTTGCTTCGCATAGGCTGTAGATGAATGGCTCGAATAGAGTCATTATAAATAACGGCTTGAAATCTTTAAGTCTAAACTTTTGCAGCTGCCGTAAGGCCGTACCTACAACAAGGAGAATTATTGATGATATGGTTAAGCGAAATGTAATAATTCCAACAGGGCTGAAGTATTGTAGTGCTGTTTTATACCAGATAAAGGATAGACTCCAAAAAATAACTGCAACAACAATTGCAGCGTACACAAGAAACTTAGTGTTCATAACTTAGAAAACAACTTTGAGGCTTGCTGGTAATATTCTTAAATCTAGATGGGCTCCCATTCTTCCTGGCTCTCCGTCATAGTGGATGTAATCTTCTGCAATTCTATCTATTTGAATGCTTTTCCCTTTAAAATATTCAACATATCGGCTTGACTCAAGTTCTTTCAGAAACATTTTAGCGGCAAAGAAGGGGCCTGCAATTACAGGGATCTCCGAAACAATGGCAACATCGAGAATTCCATCTTGTAGCTGAGCTTGCGGTGCTATGAAGGCGTTGTTCCCATACTGGGAGGCATTGGCAATGGTAATTAAAAATGCTTCGCGTGTATATTCAATCCCATCGACGGTAATTTTATAGGTTTGAGGCTTGTATCTAATGAATTCTTTAGTTGCAATGGTAGCGTATGTGCTAAAACCTCGGCTTTTTGATTCGGCAAACTTATTTCCAATTAGGGCATCAAATCCGACTCCTGCGGTACAAAAGAATGGCTTGTTGTTGATAAATGCAGTATCAATTGCTTCTGATTGATTCGATAGTGCTAGCTTTACTGCTTTTTCGGCTGATAATGGGATTAAGAGGTGCCGGGCAAGCCCATTTCCTGAGCCTTGAGGGATAATTGCAAGCTCGGCTGTAGAATTTATAAGCTCTTTTCCAACTTCATTTATAGTTCCGTCTCCTCCAACGGCAACAATTCTGTTGTAGCCTTTATTAACTAGTTCTTGTGTTAGTATTGCCGCATGGTTGGCATACTCTGTAAAGTAAATATCTGCGCTTACATTCAGAGATTCTGCTGTTTCTTTGATAAGGGCAGGGAGATAATTTTTATTCTTGGCTCCCGATATTGGGTTTATTATAAACGCTACTTTTAGCTCCACCTGTAACTGATTTTATTGGGCGCTAAATTAGCATTCATTTCTGATATATGCAGTTTGTTGGCTGAAAATAAAAAAGCGGGGAATCCCCGCTTTTTAGTTTATTGTAATTTTTAATTTTTGTCCGACTTTCAATCCTCTGTTCGATTCAATGTTGTTTTCGGTTTGGATATCTTTGGCCGAAACACCTTCGTATTTTTGAGCTATTTTCCAAAGACTATCATTCTTTTTTACAGTGTAGAAAACAACTTTTCCATTTTCTTTAGTTTCTTGTGCTGGCTCCACTTTGTGGGCAACCGTGGTTGCACTTTGGTCTAAAGCCTTTACCGTTTCAATTTTTACAGAATCGGCAGGAACTTTTTTATTGGCATTTTGTGCTATTGCAGAGTTGGGCTTGCTACTCGCTGCTA